>CAMWQE010000001.1 GCA_947176335.1 uncultured Porphyromonadaceae bacterium
GCGGAAACACCCGGACTTGGATCAGAAATTGAAAAACCTCCATTCAGAGACAAGATTGATGGCAAAGAGCTAATTAAAAACGGTGAGTTCATGCCAATAGCCGTAGTGAAAGCAGGTCAAAAACCAGCAGGCAACGAGGACTATGTGGATGGAGTGAGCGGCGGTACTATCACCAGCAAGGGTGTTGGGGCGATGCTTGGCAACTGCCTTGAACCTTACCGCACATTCCTTATAAACCTTAGCAAATAACAGCCATGGCAGAAAAGATATCAAACAAGAGCGTATTATTCAATCCGCTGTCAAAGAACAACCCCGTTGTTGTGCAGGTGCTGGGCATCTGTTCGGTTCTGGCGGTGACAGCGAAACTTGAACCGGCGATAGTGATGGGAATATCAGTTATCGCAGTCCTAGCGTTTTCAAATGTCATCATCTCGCTTATCCGCAATACAATTCCTACAAACATCCGCATCATAGTGCAGCTTGTGGTTGTTGCGGGACTCGTGGTGATTGTTGACCAGCTCCTCAAGGCATACGCCTACGATGTGAGCAAGCAGCTCTCCGTATTTATCGGACTCATAATCACCAACTGCATACTCATGGGTCGACTTGAGGCTTTTGCAATGGCGAACCGCCCTTTCCCATCGTTTCTTGACGGAATAGGCAACGGTCTCGGCTACACTATCATCCTCATAATAGTCGGATTCTTCCGTGAGCTTTTCGGCAGCGGCACTCTCCTCGGCTACCAGGTTGTGCCGGACAGCTTCTATGAGGCGGGTTATGTGAACAACGGGCTTATGATTCTGCCCCCTATGGCGCTTATTGTCGTAGCTTGCATTATCTGGGTACAGCGCGCCCGCAATAAAGACCTTCAGGAACCTTGACCAAAGCTAATATCAAGATATGGAAAATCTGAATATATTCATCAGGTCGATTTTTGTCGACAACATGATTTTCGCTTACTTTCTTGGCATGTGCTCCTTCCTTGCCGTGTCCAAGAACGTAAAGACTGCTTTCGGGCTCGGAGTAGCAGTGACATTCATGCTTGTAATCACTCTTCCGGCGAACTATCTTCTTGAAACATACGTGCTCAAAGCAGGGGCTTTGGCGTGGCTCGGTCCCGAGTACGCGGATGTAGACCTGAGCTTTCTTTCGCTTATAATGTTCATCGCGGTTATAGCCTCCATGACGCAGCTTGTGGAAATGGCGGTAGAGAAGTTCAGTCCTGCGCTTTACTCCTCGCTTGGTATCTTCCTGCCCCTCATAGCGGTAAACTGTGCTATTCTCGGTGGCTCGCTGTTCATGCAACAGCGCGACTTCCCGAGCGTGTGGACAGCAGTCTGTGCCGGAGGCGGCTGGGGTCTCGGCTGGCTCCTCGCCATTGTGGCAATCGCAGCAATCCGCGAGCGCATCGCCACATACTCCAATATTCCCGCCCCCCTTCGCGGCACCGGCATAACATTTATAATCACCGCACTCATGGGCATCGCGTTTATGAGTTTCCTCGGCATAAAAATCTGAAGATATGGCAACAAACACTATATTCTGTTTCAGCCCGGCGGGCACTCTGACAATAATTGCCGGTGTGACGGTTTTTCTCGCCGTTACAATAATACTTGTATGCATTCTGCTCGTTGCAAAACGCTACCTCGTGCATTCCGGCAAGGTGCATATTATAATCAATAATGACCGTGACGTCACCGCCGATTCCGGCAAATCTCTGCTCAGCACCATGGCGGACAACAACATATTCCTGCCAAGCGCATGCGGCGGTAAAGGCAGCTGCGGGCAGTGCAAGGTGCAGGTATTTGAAGGAGGTGGCGACATACTTCCAACCGAAACCGTGCATTTTTCGCGTAAGCAAATCAAGGATCACTGGCGCCTCGGTTGCCAGGTAAAGGTGAAGGAGGACATGAAAATCGGCGTGCCTGCATCCGTTCTTGACATTAAGGAGTGGGAATGCGAGGTAATTTCAAACAGGAATGTCGCTACTTTCATCAAGGAATTCATTGTGGCGCTTCCTCCCGGTCAGCACATGGACTTTATTCCCGGGTCGTATGCACAGATTAAGATTCCTCCATATGAAATGAGTTACGACAAGGACATAGACAAGAGCCTTATCGGTGAGGAATATCTGCCGTCATGGGAGAAATTCGGATTGTTTACACTCAAATGTAAGAATACCGAAACCACCGTGCGCGCCTACTCTATGGCGAACTATCCGGCGGAAGGAGACCGCATAATGCTGACCGTGCGTATTGCAACTCCCCCATTCAAGCCGAAGCCCGAAGTCGGATTCATGGATGTGATGCCCGGTATTGCATCAAGCTACATTTTCACGCTCAAACCGGGTGACAAAGTTATCATGAGTGGACCTTACGGTGATTTCCACCCGATTTTCGACAGTAAGAAAGAGATGATGTGGATTGGCGGCGGTGCCGGAATGGCACCTTTGAGAGCGCAGATCATGCATATGACCAAAACGCTCAAGACAACCGATAGGATTATGAATTACTTCTATGGCGCAAGGGCACTCAACGAAGTATTTTACCTTGACGATTTCCTGCAGCTGGAGAAGGAGTTTCCGAACTTCAAATTCCACCTCGCCCTTGACCGTCCCGACCCTGCCGCAGATGCAGCGGGCGTGAAATATACTCCGGGCTTCGTCCATCAGGTCATTTACGACACATACCTCAAGAACCACGAGAATCCGGAAGATATCGAATACTACATGTGCGGTCCCGGTCCTATGAGCAAGGCTGTAGAAGGTATGCTGGACAACCTTGGGGTTGATCCCGAAAGCATCCACTATGATAATTTCGGCGGATAATCCGTTCAGATTTTGAAAAGACTTTTAGCGTTGGCAGTGGTTATCCCTGCCAGCGCTTCTTTTTCCACACCGAGTTTATCGGCAATGAACTGTGCCGTATGGACTATGTACGCACTCTCATTCTGCTTGCCGCGCATAGGCACAGGCGCAAGGTATGGTGCATCGGTTTCAAGGAGAATCCTCTCAGGAGTGATATCAGGCAGAACAGAGAACAGAGGACATTTCTTAAAAGTCACTATGCCGTTTATCCCGAAATAAAAATCTCCCGCAATATTACGAATCCTCTCCACATCTTCTTTGGTTCCACCAAAACTGTGGAACACTCCTTTCATGCCCCGATGTCCCTCAAACACCTCCAAGGTTTCATCAAGAGCCTCACGGCAATGTATTATCACAGGCAGATTATGTTGCTCCGCAAGTGCAAGCTGTCTGTCAAGGATGTCCATCTGCTTTGCCGAGAATGTTTTATCCCAATAGAGATCCATACCTATCTCACCGACCGCAACCCATCGGGTCGGATTTGAGTTAAACTCAGTCAAAACCGTAGCGAAATCTGTATCTGCGGATTCGTTAATCTCAGTAGGGTGGAGTCCCATTGCCATTGACGTTACCTCCGGAAACAGGTCATGCAGTTTCTTCATGCGCGGAATGGAATCAAGTCCCACATTCGGGAAAACCATGTGGCTGACTCCGGCATCAAGTGCCCGGCGCACTGTTTCTGCCGGATTCGGATCAAAGTCCTCCAGATAGAGATGGGTATGAGTGTCTATAATGCTCATTTGGTACGCATCACAGAGTTTATCGCAAGTGACTCAAAGAAATTCCTTGCTTCGGCATCCAGATTGATTCCTTTCAGGCACTCAACTGCCTCAGACGCATATTTTTCTTCAAGAGCGCGACATCTATCGGATAGCATCAGGGCATCATATACCCCCCTGACCTTCTCAATCTTCTCCTTAGGTTCAACCTTAGAACCTAAAACTTCAGCAAGCGCACCGGAAGTGTCTTCGGCAATAGCGTTAATCAGCAGCCATGTTTTTTTCTCGTTCACAATGTCACCGCCAATCTCCTTACCGAAAGTCGCTGAATCGCCATAAGTGTCAAGCCAATCATCCTTCAACTGGAAAGACAACCCGAGTTTTTCACCATAAGAATAGAATGCCTTTACAGCCTCCTCAGCCGCCCCTGCCATTATTGCACCCATAGCGCAAGCACATCCGAGGAGCACCGATGTCTTCAGGCGAATCATTTCCATATATTCCTTTACAGTCACATCGGTGCGGGACTCAAAGTCCATGTCATACTGCTGTCCCTCATATATTTCCATCGCGGTGGTATTGAATAGGTCCAATACTTCGGGGAGCTGTACTGAGTCGCAACCTTTCATCACAATCATGTCGGCAAGGGTAAGCATCGCATCACCGCTGAGAATAGCCGTACTCTCCGAGTATTTCCTGTGGACGGTAGGACGCCCGCGCCTGACATCAGCCTTGTCCATTACATCATCATGCAGCAAGGTGAAGTTATGGAACATCTCCACCCCTATCGCCTGGTTTACAGCCGCCCCGGGATTACCGCAAAGAGCATCTGCTACAGAAAGAACCAGAACAGGGCGAAGCCTCTTGCCTCCTGCTTCAAGTGCATATTTTATAGGAGCATACAGTCCTGCAGGTTGCTTGTCAAGAGGGAGAGCCGAAATTGCCTCTTCAATTATCCGGGTGTACTGAGCCACTGTTTTCATTTTCTAATCTTTTTATGCGTTTGCGTGCTGCTTCAAGCGAGTTGGTGAACTCAGATGCAGCAGCATCATTATCTTTCAGTATCTCTTCAAGTTCTATAATCAGAGGAGCATTATCGAGCTGACGCGCTATCATAGACGCGACTTTGCCGGGAGTATTCATCATAAGCAAAAGATGCGCCTGCTTGCGCGGTGAGAGTCGTGCTGAAATGCTGTCAAACGCTGTAATAAAACGGCGAGCACTGTCCGTTGCTCCAATCGTGTCGTAATACATCAATATATTTGCCGAAAGAGTCCGGGAAAACTCCCTGTCTGCAGTATCCCCGTCCTCAAGCCAGTCAATAATCTTACGCGCGGCTTTCTCCGGCGAATATTCTTCCGCCAGAATTTTTGCCTGTTCATCAGGGGATACATCAGATGAAACAGCACGTCCGCAGGAACTGAAAACCGCGATAATGGTGGCTATGTAAAGTAAATTTCTCATTTATACTGCAAAGATAACTAATTTTGCATCGTAAATACGATTAGATTATTATGGAAAATGATTTCAGCAAACTGCCGGCTGATCCGGCAATGCTTTTAAGCGTGGTAAACATGAAGTTGCGTGACAATTACAACAATCTGGAGGAATTGTGCGAAGACATGCACTTCAACATGGACTCATTCATAGGATATATGGCATCGAAAGGATGGGAATTCAACCGGGAAGCAAAAAAATTCTGGTGAGGTGTAACCAAATGCCCTCCATTTCCCTCTAATAGATGAGTTCAACTTAAAAGAGATAATTAAAACTTCAAAAGCATGATAGAAAAATTACTTAAACTATTGGTTTGCGCTACAGTTGCCACCATAGCTATGACCGGATGCACCATCCATGAATCCTCCGGAAGAATCAGCGAATTTGACCGGCAGGCAATCGCCGAACAAATCAGAATGGAACTTGCCACAATTCCATCCATTGATTCCATTGCCAATACCCCGGTAATCGTGTCACCTACAATCACAGTTGATTCACGTGAGAAAAGCGATATCAGAGAAGTGTTAAAGATGTGTGTAATCTGTATTCCTTTCCTATTTGTAATAGCTGTGCTATGGATTTACTTCCACTACACAAGAATAAATCTTCTGTCAAAATATCAGGTGATTAACAATGCCATAGACAAAGGAATAGAACTCCCGGACGCATTTTACAGAGGGAACAAGTCCAAATTTACCAGAGGAAACACCAAGTTGCTGTCCAACGGCATGATATGGATTGCTTTCGGCATCACAGGCATTATTTTCTTCGGCATTGTAGATAGCGAAGAGATGCAGGCACTATGTGTTCTCCCTGTGCTCGTGGGTATTACCAAAATCGTATCTTTCATGGTTGAAAAACGTTCTCTAAGCGCAAGCGACAAGAGCACGGATGTTGACGAAATTTGAGGAAATATCACTAATAGCCCGATGCGTGGCGGCAGACGACCGCCACGCTTTCGGCAAGCTTGTCGAGGAGTATCAGGACAGCCTGCGCCGCTTCATCTTTAACCTGACCGGAGGTGACGCAGCACTGACCGATGACATTGCCCAGGAAACTTTTCTGAAGGCATACACATCAATACGCTCCTTCAAAGGGCTTGCACGCTTCAAGACATGGCTATATAAAATAGCCTATCGGGAATACCTTGCCTTGAAAAAAGAGGTATCGGACTCCGCATCCCTTGACGAAGCTACAGGAATTGTCGACAGCAACCTCACACCGGAAGGGGAAACACAGACCAAACACGATGTGAATGTCGCCCTTAATTCCCTCAATGAAACAGAACGTACTCTTGTGCTGCTGTTTTACATGGAGGACCAACCGATAAAGAAAATAGCAAATATAACCGACCTGCCGGAAGGAACAGTAAAAGTCTATCTCTCCCGCGCACGCAACAAAATGGCAAAAGCCCTTAACAACGCATTATGAAGAATACCAACAAAACCGACCGTCAACTGAGCGAATTACTGAAATCAAACCTGCCGGACGCTCCATACAATCCCTGGTTTACCAGAACAGTTCTCAACCGCCTACCGGAGAAGAAGAAACGTACCGCCGCAAATATCGAAATATGGGTTTGTGTGATAGGTGCAATAATCACTACTGTTTTCGGGGTGCGTTATGCCATTGAATCATATTCATCAGACTACATAACCGTTCAGACTCTTGTTGGCTACGGGATATACCTCACTCTTTTTGGTGCTCTTGTCGCCAATATTGCCATGCCGCTTGTCAAAAGAGGTATCAGTAGAGGTTGAATCCACTATAGTATTTTTATTTCCATAAACTCACAGCTTAATCAACAATAAACTGGCGCACGTTGGTGCGGAGTAGCTTGCGGATAGTTCTCCATTTAGGAAATATCACGCTCGGACGTACCGGTCCGTAACCTACTATCATGACAATCAACGCAATAATTGCCGCTATTGCCAGCCATCCGTAAATCTCTTTCATCGACACTACAAGAGCCTGAAGCTGAACCGTGCCGTATAGTTGCCCTAACGGCATATTACTCGCGACAATATTCGTATCGGTCATTGCTGATCCAATCAGAGCGGAGTTTTTTGCCATGCAGTGGCGCAGGAATTCCCCGATTAGTGCCGGTCCGAGGGTCGCTCCCATGACAGCTCCGGTAAATCCGTTGATTGTCAATGCTTGAGGAAACACAAAGAAATGCATCCCTCCTTGAAGTATTGAGGTGAGGAATACAATGGAGATTATCACCGATGCAGCCCCACGAGCAAAGAGCGGTAAGAACAGCATCTCTTTTTCAACTCCATAGTCAATAAGGAAATAGAAATATGCGAGATAAACCAGGGCTAGGGCAAATCCTATAGCAGTCATTGTTCGGTAACGCCAACGACGGAGAGCAAAAGTCAGATAAGTGAATATGCATCCCGTCACTATTCCTGCAAAAACATACCAGTTGAGGTCTATGAGGTTAGTCTCATCAAATCCAAGCACTGACGCGGCATAACTGTGCTCGAAAACGTGCTCTGTGCCGAGTAAAGTGAAAAATATCAGGTAAATTAGGGTTGCACGGAGTACATTGCGGTTCGTCAACGCAGTAAAAGATATATATGGGTGATGGAGAAAGGAGGCACGCCAGAGATTGATTGCCGTGCAAGCGACTCCCGTAATTGCCGCCCCAATTATCTCTTCCGATTCAGACCATTCATAGAAATTACCATAAACACACACAAATGTGAAGCATAACATCGCTATGCTCCATAATCCGGCTCCTATCCAGTCTATTCCAAGCAGAGGAATTTGCATCGGTCCTTTGACCGGTCGAACGAGAATCATCACCAGTAGCATCATTAGTGCAAGCATGCCTATCATTATCCACTGCATATACTCCCATTGGAAATAAAATGAGGTATAGACGGTACAGATGCCGCTGAGCTGGATAACACTGTCCACCACTATGTAAACATAGCAGAAGAAAATCGCCATATCGCGCACAGGAGTAATCCAAAGCTGGATTGTAGAGTTACAGATGAAAGTCGCCCACATCCTTACCCAGCCTGCAACAAAGCAGGATGCTACGAGAAGCGGCACGGATTCAGTTGTCGCCGAAATAAAATTGGCGATTATGAGTATTGTTCCACAGATTAGCAATCCTACACGGTTTGAAAACCGGAATTTGAGACGGAACATCACGGCAAAGTTAATTGACATTCCTACGAGCATCGCATACCCTGCCATGAGGATATCCTCCTGCATCAGTCCGGTGGTTCCAACCATTTCCGATGCAGCAGCGAGATATAATCCTCCTGAGAATTGAATAATCAGCAGGAAGAATATGAAAATCCAGGGTTTTACGCGGCGGGGAATAAAATTGGGGATATCCGGTATGTCGAAAGCACCCTGGGACTTATGATAGTCAGCCATATCAATACTTCACCTCACATTCAACGTTCATTCCCGCGCGGAGGCGTTCCATGTCAACAGGTTTGTTTTCGCCGGTAAATTCGATTCTTAACGGTACCCTCTGGCGCACCTTGACAAAGTTTCCGGCGGAATTGTCCTGGGGCAACAGTGAGATTTCCGCTCCGGTTGCCTTTGACATAGCAGTGACAATACCATTGAAAACAACTCCGGGCACTGCATCAACTTTGATTTTCACCTCAGCACCAACGGTAATATGCTTTAACTGCGTTTCCTTGTAATTCGCGGTAATCCAGATGTCCGATGAATCAACGATGTCAAGCAGGGTCTGCCCCGGCTGTACAAGTTGCCCTATCTGAATTTCCTTCCGGGATGTATATCCATCACATGGTGCGGTAATTACAGTATAAGATAGATGAAGTTCCGCAGTTTCGAGGAGTGCTTTTGCAAGCTCCACTCCGGCATCATTTTGCGCTATGCGTCCGCGTATTTCCTCAACCACAGTCGTTGTTGCAGAACGTTGGCGTTTGAGCATATCGTAGCGTGCTTTCTTTGCCTCGTAATCAGTCTTGACGTTATCGAACTGTTGTCTGGTCACTGCCTCCTTTTCAAGGAGCTTACGGTATCGGTCGAGTTCTCCTGCAGCATGCTCCATAAGCACTTTCGCTTCAGCAATACTTGCGTCGCTCACAGCTACATTTGACGATGCGGTGCTGACGCTACGGTCTGCAACTCCACGCCCGGCAACGGCATTCCTGTAATCGGCGCGTGCCTGCGCAACCATTAGGCGCATATCAGCATCGTCAATAATCACAAGGGTATCCCCTTTTCTCACTTTTTCAAATTCCTTGAAGCGGATTTCCTTTATATATCCCTGTACCCGGCTGTTTACCGGCACAATCTGCTGTTGAATTCTGGCATTGTCGGTAAACTCAACATTACCAAGGTGGATGAATTTACTGCCTACCCATATTACCGCAGCAATTACTACGATTATCGATATGATGTATGAAAGGATTTTTTTATTGCGGTGGTTCATATTGTTCCGGATGTAAAAAGTAGTTTGTAATAGGAATAGATGATGTTTATTTTGGCATTAACGAGTTGCTGCTCGGCTTCTATGCGGGCATTTGCTGCATCAAGCATATCGGTAATGAGCGCCATATCAGCCGAGTAGCGGGTTGCAGTGGTGGAATAATTGCGTTGTGCGAGTTCCACACCTTTTTCACGGGTTTTAAGTTCCTCATATGCTTCCATGTAGCGGATATAGTCAGCACGGACACCCATTTCGATATTGTCCCTTGCCGCCGCAAGCTCCTGAAGGGAGCGGCGGGTCGCAGTTTTACTTTTAGCAACTGACTTATTCGCCTTCCAAAGCGATGACAGGTTATAGGATACTCCGACTCCTACCCACCAATAACTCAGGTTGCGGTTAATCGGTGGCACCTCAACAAGTATAGGTCCATCTATCGTCCAGCCAAGCTGCATCCCAATCTTGGGAAGTTTTGAAGCTTTTTCAAGGGTCTCGGCTTTGCGGCTTATTTCCACTCCGTAGCCGGCGAGTTTGAGAGCCGGAGAATTTTGCTCAGCTTCCCGTTGCCATACCTGCTCGTTGGCGACAGGTAGTGAATGCTGTAATATAGCGGAGTCCGGCACGACTATGATGTTTTCATCCAATCCTGCGGTAACGACAAGGTTGTGGTTGATGATTTGCAGGGTATTGTCAATCCGTATTAATTCAAGCTGCAAGTTGCTGAGGAGAAGTTCATAGCGGGTGATGTCATTTTTAAGTGCCGTGCCTTGTTCAAACCGCGCTTTCATATTGTCCAAAACTTTATGGGCAAGAGTAAAATTGTTTTCAACTACTTTGCGCAGGTTAGCATACTTATAAAGATCAAGGTAGAAGCCTGTTAACTGAAAGCGGATATTGTCACGCTGCAGGTCGGCGGCAAACCGTGCCGCCGTAGATTTAAGTCCCGCGAGGTCAATACCGGCTCTGGTTGCTCCGCCTGTATAGACCGGCTGGCTGATATTGATGCCGAAACCACTGCCGAAATGCGGAATCGGTGCTTTCCGGTAATCGGAAAAGTTCCTCTTGGTTGTGAATCCGTCTCCAATGTAAGAAAAGGAGAGGGTAGCGTTGACATCAGGAAGCATGGCACTCTTTGCCACGCTTATCTCTTGCTTCGCCTCCTGCTCGGCTGTAACGTAGGAACGAAGTGAGGAGCTGTGTGCCTCGGCGCTTTTGAAAATCTCGTCCAGGTTGACAACCTTTTGAGATTGAGCATAACAACACGCTCCACCGCCCATCAGGACTGTAAACAATAGCCCTGTGAGCAATCGGTGATTGTTCATAATTGAAATTTATAATGTAATGTATGGGATAGAAAATAGCCTGACAATCAGGCGGTATGCACGGAAGAATCGGTGCATCACATTTTGCGGAAAAGCATTACTGAGTGCTCTTCCAGCTCTCTTTATACGCGAAATTCTGTACTGATGCGCCTATGATGGCGGGAATGGTATATATGTCGGTCATATCGGGCGACTCTTTATGAATCGCACTGCAAAGGTACAAAAAAAATCCTCTTCCGCCGATTTTTTGTCGCGGTTGAGGAGCGTGTTGTATCAAAAGAAGATGTATACAAATAGAGAGACTGCGACGTATTTAATTACGACACAGTCTCTCCACAAAGTAATCTTAATCTATTTGCTTATAATCAGCCGATGAGTGAGTGTCCGGTCATTTCCTCAGGTTGCTTGAGTCCCATAATGCTCAAAATTGTGGGTGCAACATCGGCAAGCTTGCCGTCCTCAACTTTTGCATCCTTGCGAGCTGTGACATATACACAGGGCACAGGGTTAAGAGAATGTGCAGTATTTGGTGTGCCATCAGGATTAACAGCATTATCCGCATTACCGTGGTCGGCAATGATAATCACTTCGTAATCAGCCTCCTTAGCAGCCTCAACTGTACGCTCAACACACTTGTCTACAGCTTTAACCGCTTTTTCTATTGCCTCGTAAACGCCGGTATGACCTACCATGTCGCCATTAGCATAGTTCACTACGATAAAGTCAAACTTCTCGCTCTTGATTGCTTCAACAAGCTTATCGCAAACCTCAAATGCGCTCATTTCAGGTTTCAAGTCATATGTAGCGACTTTCGGTGAAGCAACAAGGATGCGCTCTTCACCTTCATAAGGCTGTTCACGACCGCCGTTGAAGAAGAAAGTAACGTGGGCATACTTCTCTGTCTCAGCAATATGAAGCTGTTTTTTATCAAGGCTTGAGAGATATTCGCCGAGAGTGTTGTTTACATTCTCCTTGTCAAACAGAATATGTACTCCTGTAAATGAAGCATCATAAGGAGTCATGCAATAGTACTGCAAGTCGGGAATGGTGGTCATGCCCGCTTCGGGAATATCATGCTGCGTAAGAGCGATTGTAAGCTCTTTGGCACGGTCATTACGGTAGTTGAAGAAGATAACCGCATCGCCCTCCTTAATAGTACCGTCTACTGTAGAGTTGTTGATAGGCTTAACGAATTCATCGGTAATACCTTCATCATAGGACTCCTGCATTGCCTCCACCATATCTGTTGCCTGCTTGCCTTCGCCATGCACAAGGAGATCATAAGCAACTTTCACGCGTTCCCAACGTTTGTCACGGTCCATTGCATAGTATCGACCGATAATTGACGCGATAGTGCCTGCGCTCTTTTCGCAATGTGCCCTGAGCTGTTCAATAAAGCCTTTACCACTATGTGGGTCGGTATCACGACCATCCATAAAGCAATGGATGTACACTTTTTCAAGACCGTATGCCTTTGCGATGTCGCAGAGAGCAAAAAGATGGTCAAGTGATGAATGTACACCACCGTCAGAGGTCAGCCCCATGAAATGGATTGCCTTGCCATTATCGCGTGCGTATGAGAATGCGCTTTTGATTTCCGGATTCTCCATGATTGAGCCATCCTTGCAAGCCTTGTTGATTTTAACAAGATCCTGATAAACGACACGTCCCGCACCGATATTAAGGTGACCTACCTCACTGTTACCCATCTGTCCGTCCGGTAAACCTACGTTTTCTCCACTTGCCTGAAGCTGGGAGTTAGGATAAGTTTTGAGAAGATAATCCCAGTAAGGTGTGGGAGTAGAGTAAATCACGTCGCTCTTGGTATGGTTGCCAATGCCCCAACCGTCGAGAATCATTAGTAAAGCTTTATTAGCCATTATTTTGCGTTGTTATAGTTGATTATTTGTTACAAAGTTACGAAATTTTCCTGTTTCTGTAAAACTGCAGTTTGCGAGTGAAAGGTCACCTATCTAATCATTCAGTCATTTCAAATTCAAGAGTACCTCCGGCTATGATATCCTTATGAGAGATGTATGGCAAATCGTAAGGCTTACCGTTGAGTCTCACCGACTTGATATATTTGCGCTTAGGCGATACACCTGGAGCAACCACAACAAATTTTCCTCCCGGCACTTCAATTTCAGCACGTTCATATCTCGGTGTACCGAAACGGTATATTCCCGCCGCCGGCTCAACCGGATAGAAGCCGAGAGCCGAGAAAACGTACCAAGCGGACATCTGTCCGGCATCCTCGTTACCGCAAAGCCCGTCAGGCTGGTCCGTGTACATTTCATCCATTATCTGAGCCACGAGGTCTGCTGTCTTTCTCGGTTCACCAAGCATAGCATATATATAAGGTGTATGGTGCCCCGGTTCATTCCCATGGGCATACTGACCGATCAACCCGGTAATATCCGGTGAAGCATCGCCTGTCAACACTGAAGGCACAACGAAAAGGGAGTCGAGTTTGGATAGCATTGCCTCGCGTGAGCCGAAACATTCGCTCAATCCGTCAATGTCATGCGGAGCCAGCCATGTGTACTGCCACGCCGTACCCTCGCAATAGTCATCCACACGGTGAGTTGTCGAGAAGGGATCAAAAGGCGTACGCCATTCACCTTTGCTATCTTTCCCGCGAATGAAGCCGGTTGACTTGTCAAAGAATGTGCGGTAAGAATGACTCCGTTTGTCAAACTCGCATGCTACAGCAGAATCACCCATTGATTTTGCCGCATTGGCAATCGCCGCGTCAGCAATTGCATACTCCATATCATATGCTACAGCCTCATTGAACAAATCACAGGGTATATATCCGTACTGCTGGCGCAGACCACCGCCGCGTGCAGTGTCATTTGCTGTTGCAATCATCGCCTTAAGCGCCCTTTCAGCGTCAATACCGGACAGGTTCTTGACAACTGCGTCGGCAACCGGAATAATCCCGGGATTACCGACCATGCAATCAGTTTCACATCCCCAGAGATGCCACACCGGCAACCTGCCTTGCCTGTCATATATTGCAAGCATATCATTCACCATTTCACTCGACCGCTCCGGTTCAATTATAGTCAGGAGCGGCATTTCAGCACGGTAAGTATCCCACAAGGAGTAAGTCGTGTAAGCGGGAACCGAATCAACGTCACTCATCAGAGCCGGCATGAACATAGTATGGTACAATGCCGTGTAAAACTTTGTAAGCTCAGTTTCATCTGTAGCTGAAACCTTTACCTTTCCAAGTTCACGGTTCCAGTTTCTGTCGGCTTCCGCCGCTACCGAATCAAAATCCCAACTGGGAAGTTCTGCAGCAAGATTAGCCTTAGCTGCTTCTACAGATGTAGGAGACAAAGCTACTTTTACAAGGATTTCCCTTGCGTCTCCTGCCGGGAAATCAATCCTGCCATACATATTATTTTGCCCATGAAGGGTAAGGGAATCAAACGGTTCCGAGAATTGGGCGGCAAAATAAACCTTCTGGTCATTTGACCATCCGGTTGAAAACCTGTGACCTGTAACCATATTGTTTCCATCCGCTTTTATCTCGGTATCCAGCGGGCGGTCCCAGCATCCACCATTCTGCAGGTCAAAAACTATTGCCGCTGAATCAGTTTCAGGAAATTTATAGCGATGAAACCCAACACGCTCTGTTGCCGTGAGTTCCGCATCAATTCCATACCTTTCAAGCGGCACCCTGTAGTAACCGGGACGCACCACCTGCTCCGAGCGCACGCCATAGCTCCATAATCCGGAGGACTGGCTATCGAAATTACCACGCGCATAAGTCACATCCCCAACGACAGGCATAACCGTTATATCAAACAAATCCCCTACCCCAGTGCCACTTAGATGAGTATGGGAAAACCCTATTATGGAACTGTCGCTCTCATGATAACCGGAGGTCCAGTCCCATGCCTGGGTTATCGCAGTGGGGCCAAGTTGCACCATGCCGAATGGCACATTTGCTCCTACAAAAACATGCCCGTGTCCACCGCTGCCTATGAGCGGGTCAACAAACCGGGTAAGTTCGGGCACCTGAGGTTCTTGATGTGATGCACACGCGCCTAACGCAAGAAGCACTGCTACAGCCGGAATAATTTTTTTCATTTTCGGGGAGTTGTTGAAAGTTTGAAGTCAAGTTTGCCACCTTTCATAAGGTCATCGTGTGATATACGGTAGTCTTTAAGCGGTTTGCCTCCGAGAGTCATGGAATTGATATAAATTGCGTCAGCAGACGGACGTTCCGCTGTTATCTCCAATGTCTTTCCATTACCCAAATCAATCTCTACCTCATCAAAAACAGGTGATGTTATGGTGTAAAACGGTTCGCCGGGAGCATCGGGATAAAAACCCATCATCGAAAACAGCGCCCATGCGGACATTGTGCCGGTATCGTCATTTCCGGGAATACCGTCAGGCTTATCCGTAAAATACTTGGAAAGCAAGCGGTTTACCTGCTCCTGAGTACGCCATTCCTCACCTTTGAAACGGCTGAACAGATAAGGATATGCTATATCAGGTTCATTTGCCGGGTCATATAAGGTTGAATCAAACACCATCTGGAGCTTCTCCACAAATTTCTTCTTTCCTCCCATGAGTTTTGCAAGTCCCTCAACATCATGAGGCACAAAGAATGTGTAGTTCCACGCACTTCCTTCATGGAAACCGGGCACTTCCTCAAAGTTCTCACCCTGACGGGGATTGAACGGGGTAAGGAATTTGCCATCCGCGAGTTTAGGACGAAGTGTGCCGCTCTCGCTTGAATAATAGTTCTTATATCCTGCCGCACGTTTACGCAGTTCTGCCGCAAATTCTTTGTCGCCTCTCTGCTCTGCCAGCCAAGCAAGCGCCGCATCGGCGACATAATATTCAAGCGCATGGCTTACAGAATTATCGCCGCTCATGTCGCCCGCATAATATCCTAAAGGCACATACCCGAGTTCGATGTACGGGTCAACATCAGGACGCATGGGATTGAATGCACCGGGAGTGTTGGCGCTACGCTTCATGGCGATATATGCCGAATCAATATCAAAATCAGTCAACCCCTTTCGGTATGTATCCACAATCACCGGGATAGCGGGGTCTCCCTCCATGGTAAATGTCTCGCGCCCATAGAGTTCCCATTTAGGAAGCCATCCCCACTCCTTGGACATATCAACCATACTGCGCACCATGTCAAGCTGGCGTTCAGGATAAACAAGGGTCATAAGCTGATGTACATTCCTGTAGGTATCCCAAAGCGAGAATACGGTATAGCGGTCATAATCCTTTTTACCGTTGCCAAAAGACTCCATAAGGGGATATTCACCGTTCACGTCACTCAGTATATTGGGATGAATGAGAGTGTGGTATAGTGCCGTGTAGAACACCTTGCGCTGCTCATCCGTTCCGCCCTTAACACGTATTTTACCCAAATCGTCATTCCATTTCTGGCGTGCCTGCGCCTTCAGCTCATCGAATGAGAACGAAAGTTGCTCCTTGTCAAGGTTTTCACGCGCATTGGCGGTTGAGACGAAGCTTACGCCCATCCTCACCTCCACCTGTTCGCCGGGAGCGAGGGAGTCGTAGGTAAAGAAGTAACCGATATCGTCACCGGACAACTCTCTGCCGTACTTTGAATAGATTTTATACGTGCCGTTATCCTTGTCCCAGTTTTTCTCAGGACCTTCCATAACAGGTTGCATCTTCCAGTAACCGGAAGCATCGGGACGACGGGTAACTCTCATTACAAAATAAATGGGAAACACAGCCTGAGGATTGTAGCAGAAAGTGCCGAGAAGTTTGGAGCCCTCTATTTCCGTATCGCTTACCCTGCGCACGGTTGCACCGCTTTCGTTGGTGAGACCCTCACCGAGATTTATTAGGATATTGCTCTTTCCACCGGGAAAAGTGTAACGCTCTGCTGCGGTACGCGTTGTTGCTGTCACCTCCGAAAGTATATCATACTTTGTCAATTTGTTGGAGTAATATCCCGGAGCTGCGGTCTCATCGGTATAAGCAGAACCGTACTTATGGTAATCCGGTTCGATATCTCCGGTAGTGGCAATTGTGAGCAATGAGCCGAGTTCAGGACATCCCACACCACTAAGAGCGACATGCGCATAACCGGTGAAAAACTTGTTGGTCACATCATAAGGAGTGCTCCACCAGCGGGAGTCCTTGTCATAGCGGTTCTCTTTTGAACCCATCACATTGAACGGCACTACCTGCATCAGCCCGTTTGGCACCAATGCGCCCGGGTTCGTAGTGCCATAATTGGTTGTTCCCACAAAAGGATTGACCAGTGAGGCGTAATCTGTTGTTTCCGCCATTGCCGGAGCCGCAGCAAGGAGCGACGCTACAGCGAGATGTTTCAGTATTTGCATGAAAAAACTGGTATTGATTAGTCGGTAGTTTATTTTATCGCAAAGTTAAATATTTTTCGCTTATTACCGGCTCGCTTACAGATATATTCATGCACGCCGGGCATCCATTTTCAGCTCTGAATACATCCAATGGAAAAGATTTTGTGCATTTTTTTTGCAAATTATAAAATTAGGGTTAACTTTGCACTCGCAAAACCGCTCATTGCACATGGTTCCTTGGCCGAGTGGTTAGGCACCGGTCTGCAAAACCGTTTACAGCAGTTCGATTCTGCTAGGAACCTCTTTAAGCCTGTTCAGCTATTTGAGCAGGCTTTTTTATTATATACCCGTTTTGCTGGTTTGCGCTTTTTTGCTACTTTTGTCTTTTAGAAGAAAAAATAAATCAATATAGACATGAAATTCAACGTACCAAGCAAGACGCTCCACAGCTATGTATCTGCTGTAAGCAAAGTCATCAACTCCAAGAACGCCCTTACAATACTGAACAACTTCCTCTTTACGCTTGACGGTGACATCCTCACAGTCAAGGCTTCCGATATGGAAAACAGCCTTGTAGGCCGTCTGCCTGTCACTGGTGCCGAAGGCGGAGGCTCTTTCTGCCTTGATGCCCGAAGGATTGTTGACTTGCTTAAGGAGATGCCGGACCAGGGAATCACATTCGAGATTGATGACGATAACCTTGAGGTTAAAATCTCATACCCCAACGGCATGTACAACACTGTGGCGATCAACGGCGTTGAATATCCTTTGACTACCGAGGCACAGGAAGGTGAAACCATTAGCTTCACCATGCCGGCAGATCAGGTGATGAAAGGAATTGAAAATACCATATTCGCTGTAGGGACAGATGAGCTGCGCCCGCAGATGATGGGTATTTTGTGGGATGTGAAACCGGACAGGATTATTTTCGTTGCAACAGATACCCGCAAGCTTGTCAAATACACCAACTCTTTAATCAAACCCGGCTCTGAATGCTCATTCATCCTACCCCTTAAGCCTGCCACAGTACTTAAAAATGTATTCGGCAAGGAGGATGAAATCGAGATAACGGTGTCAGAGAAGAGCGTCAAATTCAATTCTCCCTCATTCACATTTGATTGCCGCCAGATTAAAGGAGCGTTCCCTCCCTACGACAAAGTTATTCCCGCAAACAATCCTTATGCGCTTACAGTGGATCGACTCTCTTTCCTCACTGCGGTGCGCCGTGTAGGAGTGTTCGGCGATTGCGGCAACGGACTCGTTAAATTCAAACTCACCCCTGACACACTCACACTCCGCGCCCGTGACAACAGCTACGGCACCAGCGGATGGGAGTCTGTGCCTTGCAGCTATACCGGAAATGAATTCATGATTGGATTCGGAGCTCCTTACCTCATTGAAATCTTCTCTACCATTTCCACTACCGATGTTATCATGAAACTGTCGGACGCAAGCCATCCTGCTGTATGCGTTCCTGCAGAAAATGAGCCGGACTCTGAGCTCCTCATCCTTCTCATGCCCATGAACATCGTTGATTGACAAGATATTACAGCAATGAATCTTAAACTTGACCGTCCCATAATATTCTTTGACCTCGAAACTACCGGCACGGACATCCTTAATGACCGCATTGTAGAACTGTCGTTAATCAAAATAATGCCGGACGGTAGCGAATATGAGCGTACCAGAAGGATAAACCCGGAGATTCCTATACCCGTCGAAGCGACCGCTGTGCATGGCATCAAAGATGAGGATGTGGTTAATGAGCCGAAATTCTCTCAGATTGCCCATTCTCTGGCGGATATTTTTGAGGGATGTGATATTGCCGGTTTCAACTCAAACCGGTTCGATGTGCCGATGCTTGACCAGGAGTTTCAGCGTGCAGGAGTGAAATTTGATTTCACCGGCGTGCGATTTGTAGATGTGCAGACTATTTTCCACAAAAAAGAACAGCGCACCCTCATTGCCGCTTACCGCTTTTATTGCGGAAAAGAGCTTGAGGACGCACATTCCGCAAACGCTGACATACGGGCGACTTACGAAGTACTCAAATCACAGCTTGACAGATACCCGGATCTTGAAAACGACATAAAATTCCTCTCGGAGTATTCTACCCACACAAAAAATGTGGACTTCATGGGACGCCTCATTTATGATGATCAAAAGAGAGAGGTCATCAACTTCGGAAAATACAAGGGTAAAATTGCAGAGGATGTGCTTCGCCGCGACCCAAGTTACTATTCCTGGATTCTGAACGGCGATTTTGCCCAGAATACCAAAGACGCATTTGCAGCTATACACAAAAGAATAAAAAACAAAGACCATAAGAATGCTTAAAGGCAAACATATCATTCTTGGAATCACAGGAGGCATCGCCGCTTACAAGTCGGCGGTGCTTGCTCGTTTATTGATAAAGGCAGGTGCGGAAGTTCAGGTTGTCATGACCCCTTCTGCAAAGGAGTTCATCACCCCCGTCACCCTCTCCGCCCTTACCGGGAATCCGGTAATCAGTGAATTTTTCACTGCAAACACAGGCGAATGGCACAGTCATGTCGACCTTGGGCTCTGGGCTGACGCAATGATAATAGCTCCTGCGACCGCGTGCACTATAGGAAAAATGGCTAATGGAGTGGCGGACAATATGCTTGTCACTACCTATCTCAGTGCAAAAGCTCCGGTTTTCATTGCTCCGGCAATGGACCTCGACATGATGGCACATCCGTCCACAACAAGAAATCTTGACTTGCTGCGTAGCTATGGCAACCACATAATCGAAGCTGCGGCAGGTGAGCTTGCAAGTCACCTTGTGGGGAAAGGCAGGATGCAGGAACCGGAAATTATCGTTGCCGAACTGCAAAAGTACTTCGCACAGTCACAGACACTCAAAGGCAAAAAAGTGCTTGTGACAGCAGGGCCCACTTATGAAAAAATCGACCCCGTGCGGTTCATTGGCAACTATTCCTCAGGCAAAATGGGCTACGCGATTGCTGATGAAGCGGCGCATCGAGGAGCGGATGTGATTTTGGTGAGCGGACCAGTGTCATTGCAGCCGAAGCAGCAGAATGTAACCGTTGTTCCTGTGGAATCTGCAAAAGATATGCTTGAACAATGTGAGCGATTTTTCCCGGAAAGCGACATCGCTGTGATGTGCGCTGCCGTTGCCGACTATGCTCCGGCAAATCCGGCTGACAAGAAAATCAAGCGTGAAAAGCAGGAAGTACCTGTAATAAACCTTGTAAAGAACCCTGACATTGCCGCTACCCTTGGCGCAAAGAAAAAAGCGGGACAGATTTTGGTTGGCTTTGCACTTGAAACAGACAACGAGCAGGCAAATGCCCTTGACAAACTAAAGCGTAAAAACCTTGACATGATAGCTTTGAATTCACTCCGCACACCCGGAGCCGGATTCGGTACAGATACCAATGTCATAACCCTCATCAGTGCGGATGGTACTGAAACTCCCCTCCCCTTGATGAGCAAGGCTGAAGCTGCATCCAAGCTATTTGATTATATCATAGGAATAAAATGAAGCGTAGTGCCTGCATCGCGGTATGGCTGTGTTCACTCTTTGCTTTTGCGGCAAGGGGTGCGGAGTTGAACTGCAATGTAGAAATCAACGCGGACAAAGTTTCCGCCGCGTCACCGGAAACCTTCACTGCTCTAAAAGAGGCAATCACCGAGTACATGAATACCACGGCATTCACAGATGCACAATACTCGTCGGTAGAAAAAATTGACTGCAAGATATTCCTCACGGTCAATGACTACACCGATAATATTGTGTCCGGCACATTGCAAGTGCAATCTACCCGCCCGGTCTACGGTTCCTCCTATACCACTCCTTTGATTAATTACAAGGATAATGACATCAATTTCTCCTATACTCCAGGCGACAGGATAATCCACACATCCGGAGCTATAGACAGCAACCTTGCCGCGTTGCTGGATTTCTATGCTTACTTAATCATAGCTGTTGATTCCGATTCATTTGCCCCGAAAGGTGGTGACAGAATGTATGAGGCGGCTACGGAGGTGGTGCAACTTGCAAGGAATACTGGAGAGAAAGGCTGGAGGGCGATTGACGACCAACGCAACAGGGCATCTCTTCTGGCGGCGGTAACGGAAGGCAGTTCCTCCGCGATTCGGAACATTTATTATGATTACCATCGTAAAGGCTTGGACGTTATGTCCGTGAGTCCGGATAAAGGTCGCGCGGCTATCACCGAAGCATTGAAATCGCTGCCCGAAATCGCTGCTGCCTCACCCATGTCCGCAGTCCTTCCACTGTTTCGTGATGCAAAACTTGATGAGCTTGCAAACGTTTATTCTAAAGGACCGCTTGACGAGCGGAAAGACATATATAATCTCCTCATTGAGATATATCCGACCGAGGCGAGGAAAATAGAATCTATTAAAGAATCTAAAGATTGAACGGAATGCTTGAAACCCTCCATATATCGAATTACGCGCTCATAGACAGCATTGACATCGCCTTTGAGCCGGGACTAAACATAATTACCGGTGAAACCGGAGCCGGAAAATCAATCATGCTCGGGGCGCTCTCCCTGCTTCTGGGGGCACGTGCCGACATGAAATCAGTGCGCCATCCCGAAAAGAAAACCATTATTGAAGCGGTTTTCTCTATCGGTGAATTTCCCGCGCTTAAAATTTATTGTGAACAGAACGACATTGAATGGGATGACACAAGGTGTATCCTCCGCCGCGAGCTTTCACCGGCAGGACGCTCAAGGGCGTTTGTAAATGATTCACCGGTGCCATTGGCTAAACTGGAAGCGGTTGCGATGCAGCTTATTGACATTCATTCCCAACATCAGAACCAATTGCTTGCGCGACCGGAATTTCAGCTAAAAGTACTTGATAATCTTGCCGGGAATGATGAACGTTTGGCACGTTACACTAATTTGTTCACCTCGTTCCGTGATGCGCTCAAAAAACTCAAAATCGCCAAGGCACGCATAGAGCGCACGCGCACCGATGAGGACTTCACCCGCTATCAGCTTGAGCAGCTTGATGCACTAAACCTACGTCCGGGCGAGCAGGAAAATCTTGAGCGCGAGCGCGATGTAATGACAAACCTTACCGAGCTCAAAGGATTCTTGTCTGATGCGCTTCAAGCACTTGGCGAAGCACCACGAAATGTCCTTTCGCTTATATCAGAGGCGACCGACGCATGCGTCCATCTTGACACTTTATTGGATGAAAAAGACAGGATTCCCGAGCGCCTCGAAGCTGCCGCTATAGAGTTGCGCGACATTACCGACACACTTGCTGCGGCAGACCGTGACCTTGCCGCAGACCCTGCGGAGCTTGATGCAATCGAATCACGCCTTGATGAAATATATTCCCTGGAGCAAAAACATAAAGTTGAATCAGTAGAAGAGCTAATTGAGCTCCGCGAAAAGCTCCGTGACAGACTTGACGCGCTTGACAATAGCGATACCACAATCTCCACCCTTGAAAAAGAAGCACGGCGCGCACTTGCATTGGCACGCGAGGCGGCAGCAGAAATTTCTGCTGCGAGAAAAGAAGCAGCCGGCAACCTTTCCGCACAACTCACACAGCTTGCAATTCCCCTCGGCATGAAGAACCTGCAGGTTGAAGTAGCGGTTGAGCCCGCTGAAATATCCGGTACGGGAACAGATAAGGTGGAATACCGATTCGCTTTCAATAAAAACCAGGCACTGATGCCAGTTGCCGGAGTTGCTTCCGGAGGTGAGATTTCACGTCTGATGCTTTGCCTCAAAACCATAATTGCCGGCAAAATGAGCCTGCCTACAATAATATTCGATGAAATAGACACCGGAGTAAGCGGTGATGTCGCAGCGCGGATAGGAGCAATGATGCAGCAGATGGGCAATGCCATACAGGTGATTACAATTACCCACTTGCCGCAGGTTGCTGCAAGAGGCAACGCACATTTCAAAGTTTACAAGGAAGATGACGATAGTGCTACCCATACAAGGGTATCGCAGCTATCCGATGAGGAGCGTGTCGGCGAAATTGCACTGATGCTGAGCGGTAAGACCGATGACCCGGCGGCAAGGGCTACAGCACAATCACTTTTGCAAAACAATTAATCATCATAACCATGAGCGAAGACTATATTTTCGGTATAAGAGCCGTTATCGAAGCAATTCAGGCGGGCAAAGATATTGACCGCGTATATATAAAAAAGGATCTTTCCGGTGAACTTGCATCAGAACTGTTTGATTTGATGCGCAAGCACCACATTGTAAGCCGCCGTGTGCCGGTGGAGCGCATAAATAAAATCACCAGAAAAAATCATCAGGGTGTCGTTGCCCTGCTCTCAGCCGTCACTTACGATTCCCTTGACCGGGTAATTCCTGAATTATACGAAGCAGGCGTTCTCCCATTTATTGTTGTGCTCGACGGAGTTACCGATGTCCGCAATTTCGGCGCAATTGCGCGCACATGCGAATGCGCCGGAGTTGACGCAATTGTAATTCCTACACACAATAGCGTGAGTGTCAATGCCGACGCTGTCAAAACCTCGGCAGGAGCACTTCATCATCTCCCCGTTTGCCGCGAGTCAAGCACACTTGCCGCTGTCAAGCAGCTCAAAAACAGTGGATATAAGATTGTTGCTGTGACTGAAAAAGCTGATATAAATTATACACTTACCGACTATACTGTGCCGGTGGCACTTGTACTCGGAGCGGAAGACACCGGAATATCACCGGAAATACTCCGTCTCAGCGACATATTCGTGTCTATTCCGATGTTTGGCAAAATTGGTTCGCTTAACGTATCGGTTGCAGCCGGAGTAACCATATATGAGGTGGTTCGCCAACGCCTGAACGCTGACATGGAGCCGGTATGAACAACAATTTAAAATAAATATCCCACCCAATTCCCAACGATTCTCTCTATGCGGCAGGGGAACAGGACATGTTCCCCTGTTTATCTGTTTACAAACCTGTTAAGGTCTACTAAAGTATCAAAAGGTATTTTTAAGGAGCAATGCGCCACGGAGATTATTTCGTATCTTTGCAGGCTGCAAAAGAAATGAAATATCTCCGTGCTATCATATATCCTGTGCTTTGCCTATGCCTGAACTTCAGCGTCATGGCGTTGGATGTGCGCCTTACCGGTGCGGGGAGCAGCAATGCAATAGCTTTGGATGCACCCGCCGCTTCCGGACTGGGGAGGCTCTTTGTTGTCCCGTCCGCAGAAACTCTTGGCTTGGAAGCCAACGGCACAAATGGAGATGTACTGTGGTATAAATTTGATGCGCGTGGCGCGGCATACGCGGAAGCTGTCACTAAATCATTATCCCTCGAATCAGTGTCCGGAGATTGCGGATATATACTCGAGGAGGGAAATAATCGGATTTACATCTGGATTGTTGACTATTCTAAATCCCCGATGACTGACGGCGTTATTGAAGTGGTGGATAGTGACTGCGGCACGACAACGCTTAGATATACCGGTAATGCTCCGCGACTCACATATTATGGCATAACCGGGAGGCAGCTTGAAATTGACCGCGAAATAGCCCTATCGAATTTTAATCTTGAGCCAAATCCAGAGAATCTTACATTCCGGCAGATAACGGATACCCGCTCCTTGCCATATCTTCATCAGACCATTGCAGTTCCCGCTCCATTGTGTTCCACTCGCTTTACCCTTTCCGGAGACCGTTTTTTAAAAGCCTGGGGTAAAGAAATCTCCGTTGAAAGCGAGGTACTTCACCCCGAGGCAGTAGAAGCGGTTGTCAATGTTAGTCAAGTTGAGCGGGAGGCATCCAACGAACAAAAGACATCCGGTACCTCTTTCGGTGGGTCGGCACCGGTTGAGATGCGACTCCGTGCCGCAGTGACGGATGCTGCGCTTTTTACCGAATGGCAGATTGCCTCAGATGCTGAATTTAATGATATAACCCTCCGGGAACAGTCTCCAGAATGGGATTATACTTTCAATGACAGCGGCACCTCATACATCCGGTTCGTATGCGCCAATGCATCCGGTTCATGCGAGTGGGACAGTGACATCTATACCGTGTCAATAGGTGAATCTCGGCTAAGGTGTCCCAATGCATTCTCTCCCGGAACTTCGGAAGGTATAAATGACGAGTGGAAAGTCAGTTACCGTTCGATTATTGAATTTGAATGCCACATATTCAACCGCCTAGGAGTCAAGATTGCCGATATCAATAATCCGGCGCAGGGCTGGGATGGAAAATACAAAGGGCAATATGTAAAGCCGGGAGTTTACTATTATGTGATAAAAGCCATTGGAGCGGATGGAAAACGATATAACCTGAGCGGAGACATCAATATTGTCGGCACCAGCTCCCGTAATTGAATATAAACTAAAAAAACAATATGATATGAAAGCGATACACTTTATAATATTAGCGATTGCGCTCGGATGCGCTACAGCCTCGGCACAGCAGCCAGTTCCAAACCCTACTATACCTAAACAGGTCACTTTTGCCGGACAGGCTGTCAACCTCGATCGTGCGGACATGTACGAGCGGTATGACCGCGAACTGACTTCAATGGCATATACCCATGGTAATACTTTGCTGACATTGAAGCGCGCTAACCGTTATTTCCCGGTAATGTCCCCGATTCTCAAACGCTATGGCGTTCCGCAGGACCTCCTTTATCTCGCCTGCATAGAAAGCAACCTTAATCCCCGTGCCCTTTCTCCTGCAAAGGCTGCGGGGCTGTGGCAATTCATTCCGGTTGCTGCGCGGCAATACGGGCTTGAAGTGAATGAATTCGTTGATGAGCGTTATAATCCGGTAAAGGCTACAGAAGCCGCATGCAAGATGCTTAAAAGCTTGAAAAACAAATTCGGCAATTGGGAGAGCGCGGCAGCTGCATACAATGCCGGAGCCGCACGAATTTCGCGTGAACTTGAATCACAGGGGGTGAATACCGCCTTTGACCTTTACCTGCCTGATGAAACATCACGCTATATGTTCCGCCTGCTGGCAATGAAAGAGATTATGGAGAATCCCTCCAAATACGGCTTCAAGCTGAAAGCCGACCAGCTATACCATAACATTGATTGCAACACAGTGACTGTGTCAGGTCCTGTGGAAGACTGGGCTGCATGGGCTCGTAATCACGGCACCAACTTCATGACCCTCCGTGATCTGAATCCATGGATTCGAGCAAAAAGCCTCCCCAATAAAACCGGCAAGACCTATCAGGTACTTGTTCCTAAAAAGAACGCACTCTCCAGAAGCGCACAACCCATTAAACCGTACAACCCCAAATGGACATACTGAATACCAAACATACAGGCAGCAACGAAAGAAACCTGACAGTCCTGGGGGCGAGGGTAAACAACCTCAAGAACATTGATGTAACAATACCTCACAACTCCCTCACTGTCATAACCGGTTTAAGCGGAAGCGGCAAATCATCGCTTGCCTTCGACACGATATATGCCGAAGGTCAGAGACGTTATATAGAGACATTCTCGGCATATGCCCGCAATATGCTCGGCAATATGCAGCGTCCTGACGTTGACAAAATAGAAGGACTCAGCCCCGTAATTGCTATCGAGCAGAAAACGGTCAACCGCAATCCGCGAAGCACCATTGGCACTACTACTGAGATATACGACTTCCTCCGCCTGCTTTATGCCCGTGCGGGAGAAGCGCGGAGTTACATTTCCGGCGAAACGATGGTGAAATATACCGAAGAAAAGATTGTCGATTTAATCCTCAATCGCTACGAAGGTAAAAAAATCTACGTCCTCGCCCCACTTGTCAAAAACCGAAAAGGCCACTACAAGGAGCTGTTTGAAGCACTCGGTAAAAAAGGCTACCTCAATGTGAGAGTCGACGGTCAACTTACCGAAATCACGGCAGGAATGAAAGTGGACCGATACCGTAACCACTCCATCGAGCTTGTCATCGACCGCTTGAAAGTTGCGGCGAAAGATGATGCCCGTCTGCGCGAAACCGTTACAGAAGCGCTGCGTCAGGGCGACCGCGAACTGATGATTTACGATGTGGACAGCGACACAGTAAGCCACTACAGCCAGCATCTTATGGATCCAGCCACCGGACTGTCCTACCACGAACCTGCCCCGCATAATTTCTCCTTCAATTCCCCACAAGGAGCTTGCCCCTGCTGTAAAGGGTTAGGATATGTGAATATCGTGGACAGGGAGAAAGTGATTCCAAATCCGGCACTCTCTATCCGTGCCGGAGGTATCGCTCCTCTCGGCAAATTCCGAAACTCAATGGTGTTCTGGCAAATCCAGGCTTTATGCGAAAAGCATGGCTATACTCTCGACACTCCCATGTCAGAGCTCAGCGAAGAGGCGTTGTCGGAAATACTGAATGGCACAAACGAGCGCCTTGTAATCAAGAACGAGACCTTATCGACAAACAATTATTTCCAGACCTACGAAGGAGTCATAAAATATATAGAGCTGCTCCAAAACGAGGAGGAGATTGCAGGAAGCCAGAAATGGAGTGAACAATTCTATTCACGCGCCACCTGCCCCGAATGCGGCGGCGCAAGGCTCAACCGCGAGGCACTTCATTATTTTATTGACGGTAAGAATATCGCCGACCTGTGCCGGATGGATATAGCCGCGCTATACGAGTGGAGTAAAAGTGTTGAGAGCCGCCTGTCTCCTACCCAATCCTTTATTGCAAAAGAAATATTAAAGGAGATTCGTGCGCGACTCGGTTTTCTTGTCGATGTCGGGCTCGGTTACCTTTCGCTTGACCGTAATTCCTCTACTCTTAGCGGCGGGGAAAGCCAGCGCATACGTCTTGCGACCCAGATAGGTTCAGAACTTGTAAACGTACTTTACATACTTGATGAGCCGAGTATCGGACTGCACCAGCGCGACAACCGCCGCCTGATTGACTCGCTGAAAAAGCTTCGTGACGCATCAAACTCGGTCATTGTTGTTGAACATGACAAGGACATGATGCTTGACGCGGACTATATCGTGGATGTCGGACCTAAAGCGGGACGCAGAGGTGGTGAGGTGGTTTTTCAAGGCACACCTGAGAAAATGATGAAAAGCGGAACCCTGACTGCGGAATACCTCAATGGCGACAAATGCATTGCTGTACCATCAGCCAGGCGCGAAG
Organism: uncultured Porphyromonadaceae bacterium; assembly: GCA_947176335.1. Taxonomy (GTDB): domain Bacteria; phylum Bacteroidota; class Bacteroidia; order Bacteroidales; family Muribaculaceae; genus Paramuribaculum. Next base: position 28,288 of record CAMWQE010000001.1, read on the forward strand.
GCAATGGAAAAAAACTTACGCTCAAAGGAGCTACAGGAAATAATCTCCAGAATGTAACTCTGGCAATTCCTCTCGGCACCCTGACCTGCATCGCCGGAGTGAGCGGGAGCGGCAAATCATCACTGGTCAACTCGACCCTACGCCCCATTCTTTCCAAGCATTTCTATCGCTCGCATGAAATGCCACTCCCCTACGAATCGATTGAAGGAATAGAAAACATCGACAAGGTAGTGACTGTGGACCAATCGCCACTCGGCAAATCGCCTCGTTCCAATCCTGCTACGTACACCGGAGTTTTCACCGATATCCGCAACCTCTTTGTCGACCTGCCTGAATCAAAAATCAGAGGTTACAAGCCGGGGCGTTTCTCATTCAATGTCAGCGGAGGGCGATGCGAAACCTGTGGAGGAAACGGTTACCGCACTATAGAGATGAATTTCCTACCTGATGTGCTTGTGCCGTGCGAAACCTGCGGAGGCAAAAGATATAACCGTGAGACACTTGAAGTGCGCTTCAAAGGAAAATCAATTGCCGATGTACTTGACATGACAATCAACCAGGCGGTGGAATTTTTCGCGAATGTGCCGGCTATACTTAAGAAAATCAAGGTACTCCAGGACATAGGTCTCGGCTATATCAAGCTCGGGCAACCATCATCTACCCTCAGCGGAGGAGAAAACCAGAGGGTTAAGCTTGCTACTGAACTTGCAAAACGAGATACCGGAAACACCCTTTTCATACTTGACGAACCTACTACCGGACTTCATTTCGAAGATATCAATACGCTGCTCGGAGTATTCAACCGGTTGGTTGACAAAGGCAACACTGTGCTTGTGATAGAACACAACCTTGATGTGGTTAAAAGTGCCGATTATGTCATAGATATGGGACCGGAGGGTGGAGCTGCTGGAGGACACATCATTGCAACAGGTACACCTGAAGAGATTGCATCCGGAGATTCGCCCACTGCAACATTCCTTAAGGAGGAACTTGAATTAAGTAAACGGCGATAAACGAAACCTATAAAAGCTTAAAGCGGGAAACCGGGACATTCTGATAATTGTTTTTAGTGCAGAAACAACTAAAAACAATATGCCAATGAATACAATTATCAATCAGAATGTACCCGAATTCTCCGTACCTGCTTTTGTAAACGGTGAATTTAAGACAATCAGCAATGCTGATATAGCAGGAAAATGGGCGATTTTCTTCTTCTACCCTGCCGACTTTACTTTCGTATGCCCTACCGAACTTCTCGATATGGCTGAGAATTACGACAAGTTCCGTGAACTCGGTGCAGAGGTTTACGCTGTAAGCACCGATACCCAGTTCACACACAAAGCATGGCACGACAGCTCGGAGAGCATCGCCAAAGTGAAATTCCCCATGCTCGCCGACAAGACCGGCGCGCTTAGTGAGGCATTTGGAGTACTTAATCCCGAAGATTTCCTTGCTTACCGTGGCAGCTTCATTGTTAACCCTCAGGGAGTGATCAAAGTTGCTGAAATCAACGATAACGGTATCGGCAGAAACAGCGAGGAGCTTCTCCGCAAGCTTGAAGCTGCACAATTTGTTGCAGAGCACGGTGATCAGGTGTGCCCCGCACGTTGGAAGAAGGGGGACAAGACCCTTAAACCTGGCATTGAACTCGTAGGAAAAATCTAACGACAGGTCACATTACCCTATATCGGCGGGTACGATTTTTATCGCATCCGCTTTTTTATACACCCACATTGCTCTTTCTTCGCAATAAATGCCTAACTTTGTGGTATAAACATTTCTAATGCCAACTTAAATCTATGTCTTTACGATTCATTTCACGAGCCCTTGCAGGACTCCTTCTAATCGGCGCGACAGCAGCAAACGCTGCCGATATCATTCCGTTGCCTTCATCCATGACCAAAGGCACCGCAACTTTCACTTTCCCGGTTGAAACAACATTCTCGGTCCCCGCTTTTGAAGGTGACAGTGTGGCAACGCTTTTCAACAATATGCTCCCCGCGCTTGAAAAGGCTACCGGAGCGAAACTAAAGCAGGCTGCCGGCAAAGCTGACATTTCCCTCGCCATTGACCAATCCATTGCTCCGGAAGGCTACATTATGAATGTTACTCCCGCCGGAATCGTCGTTACTGCATCACGCCCCGCCGGATTTTTCTATGCTTTGCAGACACTCCAGCAGATGCTTCCGGTTGTCGCATCACAGCCTGCAACCCTCACAGAAGTGACAATCGCCGATACACCCCGCTTCGGCTGGCGCGGATTCATGCTTGATGAAGGCCGTCATATTTTCGGCAAGGATGAAGTCAAGAAAGTCATTGACATGATGGCGCTCTATAAAATGAACCGCCTTCACTGGCATCTCACCGAGGACCAGGGATGGAGAATCGAAATTAAAAAATATCCCAAGCTGACAGACGTCGGTGCTACCAGAAGCAGCACATCGCTTGGCTGGGGCTCATTTAACACCGACACAATCCCCTACTCCGGATATTACACTCAGGACGATATCAAGGAGATAGTTGCATACGCTAAAGATCGCTTCATTGAGATTGTTCCGGAAATCGACATACCCGGACACACTCAGGCAGCAGTCGCCGCTTATCCTGAGATTCTCGCATGTGACCCAGAGAATCCTCATGAAGTATGGATAATGCAGGGAGTAAGCCCGGACGTGATGAATGTTTCCAATCCTGCGGCAGTGCAGTTTGCAAAAGATGTGATTGACGAACTTATCCCCTTGTTTCCCTACGGTTACCTGCATCTCGGAGGTGACGAATGCCCCACAACCAAATGGGAACAGAATGACGCTTGTAAGGCTCAGCTCGACAGCATAGGTTCTACAAACTACCGTGACCTGCAACTCAACTTCTACAAGGAACTTGTGAAACATCTCGCCGCAAAACCGAAAGCGGACCAGCGCAAACTCATTTTCTGGAACGAAGTTCTTCATGGAAATACCGACATGCTGCCTCAGGACATGACTATCATGGCATGGGTCGGAGCTGACAAAGCTGCTAAAGAAGCTGCTACAAAAGGACTCACAACTATCCTCACCCCGCAGATACCTTATTATATTAACAGGAAACAGTCGCCTCTCGCCGGCGAACCAATGTCACAGGGTTGGGGTACTGAAACCCTTGAAGCCGTTTACAACTATGTGCCCATGAAGGACATCCCTGCTGAACTTGCTGACAAATACATGGGAGTGCAGGCTAACTTCTGGTCTGAGTATGTAATGACTCCGGAGTTCCTCGAATATCTCATGCTTCCCCGCCTTGTTGCAGTTGCCGAAGCCGCATGGACTCCGCAGGACAAGCGCAACTATGAGGATTTCCACAAACGTATACGCTCACACGAAGATATTTTCCAGGCTAAAGACTGGAACTATGCCCGCCATGCATTTGCAAAAGAAGTATGCAACAAATGCAAGGGTGAACAGAAATAAAGAAATAGTTTAATCCACACTATCCTAAAAAGGCTGCGGCATGCCGCAGCCTTTTTGCTTCCCGTCCAATATACCATGTTTAATAGTATCATAAATGCCGTTATTCCGTGAAATTAGCTTAACTTTGCCGAAGATATTTTCAGTATAAGATAATATAAAAGTCGATGAGGAAAACAATTATACTGCTTTGCACTGCCGCTGCATTGTGTGCTCATGCCGATGAGCCGTCAGACAATGAGCTTGTAAATCTTCAGGCAGAAGTAAGGCTTGATTATCAGCGTGATTGGCAGGACGGTACCGACATCAAGGACAATTCCGGCTTTGAAGGTAAATACATCAACTTCCGGGTTGACGGTACTATAACAGACGGACTTACTTACTCTTGGCGCCAACGTTTGAACAAGCCTCATAAAGACTCATCTTTTTTTGATGCCACAGACTGGATATACCTCAATTATGAATTGGGCAAATGGTCAATCGCGGGAGGTAAGCAGATTGTTGCCATAGGTGGATGGGAATATGACCGTGCTCCGATTGACCTATATGGCTGTTCAGTGTTTTGGAATAATATTCCATGTTATCAAATCGGAGGTTCCGTCAGCCTAAGCCCAACTTCCAATGACAAATTCACCTTCCAGTTCTGCGAGAGCCCTTTCTTCACGTCGGAGAACCGTAATATGTACGCGTATAATTTAATGTGGAATTGCCGCCACAGTTTCTATGAGGCAATTTGGTCGGCAAACCTGATTGAATATGCGCAGGGGCGTTACATCACATATCTTGCCTTGGGCAATAAGTTCACCGCAAACAAAGTTTCCCTTGAACTTGACTTTATGAACCGTGCCTCATCACATCAGACATTTCTTTTCCGTGACATGTCAGTCATGGGTGAATTTAGTTATATCCCGTCTTCAAAATGGAAACTGTTTGCCAAGATGACCTATGATGTAAATAACACCCGATCTGATGCGGATCTCTCTGTACTCCCCGGTACCGAACTTAAAATGATTGGTGCGGGAATAGAATTTTATCCTTTACTCAAAAAACGCCATAGCGTGCGGCTCCACGCCAATGCTTTTTATTCATGGGGAAAGAATGCCTATGCCGGTGATGTGATGCAGAACAAGACAATGCTGATTGACTTCGGAGTTAAATGGAGAATGAATATATTCTCGTTCAAACGTTAATACTGCCCCATGCCACATACTGAGAAACCTTCATACAAGCGTTCCTTCTCCCTAAACAGGTTCATTCCCACTGGAGTACCTTGTCTGGTGATTGTATTTGCGCTTTTCTGGTACATAGGATCAATAATGGGAGTGCCCAATATGCTACGCACAATCATGTCAACTGCACATGACCTGCTGTTGAACACAGTCTTTTATCTGATGGGAATCTGTGTGATAACCGGAGCAATAGGGCGCCTTTTTGTTGAGTTTGGAGTAGTAAAGCTTCTTGAAAACATACTACGCCCCCTTATGCGTCCCCTGTTCAACCTGCCCGGAGTAGCTGCACTTGGTGCGACTATGACATTCCTCAGCGACAATCCGGCGATAATATCCCTTTCACAAGACCGCCGCTTTAGCCGCTATTTCAAGAAATTCCAATATATCTCTCTGACTAATTTCGGCACGGCATTTGGCATGGGGCTTCTCGTAATAGTATTCATGGTAGGACAAGGGTACTATATTGAACCTGTCATAGGTCTTTTCGGTGCATTTTGCGGCTGCATTGTGTCGACCCGCTTGATGCAGCGCTTCATAATAAATGCTTATCCCGACTATGCGATTGAGGAAGCTGTAACCCATGAAGCTGAAACTCTGGAAGAGGAGAACAGTGACATTGAATCAAAATCGGTTTTCATACGTGTCCTTAACTCGCTGCTTGATGGAGGACGGACTGGGGTTGATGTCGGCATCGCAATAATTCCGGGTGTTCTCATAATCTCAACCCTTGTCATGATTCTCACTTTCGGAGCGGCAGAGGAGGGATATACCGGGGGTGCCTATGAGGGAATAGAGCTCCTACCATGGCTTGCTTCAAAAATTAATTTCATATTTGAATGGCTGTTTGGCTTCAAGGACCCGCATCTCGTGGCATTCCCTATCACTGCACTTGGAGCCGTAGGCGCCGCACTTGGGCTTGTTCCTAACTTTGCCGCTCAAGGCTGGATAGATGGTAATGCCATAGCTGTTTTCACTGCAATCGGAATGTGCTGGAGCGGATACCTCAGCACCCACACTGCTATGCTTGACTCCCTCGGCTATCGCGAGCTTACTCCCAAGGCTATAATTGCGCATACGATAGGCGGGATTGTTGCAGCCATCGTTGCGCACATGACTTATCTGCTTGTCAGCCTCTTCTGACAAAGGCACAACACTTATTATCTATAGCATAAAAATGACCGGCGTGCTCTCCATAATGGGTTGACACGCCGGTCTTATAAATTCCACACCAAAGGATGCGATGAAACTCCGAATGACAGGATTTGAGTGCTCGCCTGTCTTTGTAATCCGCCTGGGCATAAATGCCTCCCCCGAAGGGGATGGGGCCCGCCATTGACCGGCTAAGCTTGTCTCGGTATTTCAAAAGTAATTGATGAGTTTCCCAATCTACTTTGATGTGGTATACTTTGAAGCTATATTGTTTTTCTCATCCTCTGAAGCTCTCTCGCTTCATTTATACAACACAAAGATAGCGGTTGAAGTTCGGAAAAACAAATTCCATCATATTTTTTTCAAAAAATTTTTGATGCTGTTGTAACTTTGCACGCGTCATTTCCCTCTAATAAATGAATCCGGCAAAAAAACTGCATCTAGCTAAGCCGACCAAACAGTAAAACAAGATGATTATAGAACTAAAGGATGTAAACAAAACCTATCCCGGCGCAGTACCCCTCCATGTACTCAAAGGCATTGACCTGGAGATAGCCAAAGGAGAGCTGGTGTCAATCATGGGCGCTTCCGGCTCCGGCAAGTCCACCCTCCTCAATATTTTAGGTATTCTTGACAATTACGATTCCGGTGAATATTATCTTGACGGGGTTCTAATCAAGAATCTGAGCGAAAACAAGGCGGCAGAGCTGCGCAACCGCATGATTGGCTTTGTTTTCCAGAGCTTTAACCTTATCAGCTATAAAAATGCGCTTGAAAATGTTGCGTTACCCCTGTTCTATCAGGGCGTGTCCCGCCGCAAGCGTAATGCGCTGGCTATGGAGCAGCTTGAAAGAATGGGACTTGCCGACCGCGCCCACCATCTTCCCGGCGAACTCTCCGGAGGTCAGAAGCAGAGAGTGGCTATTGCGCGTTCCCTCATCACCAAGCCATCAATCATTCTTGCGGATGAACCTACCGGTGCGCTTGACTCGCACACTTCCACCGAAGTGATGAATGTGTTCCGTCACCTTAACGAGGAAGGCATGACTATCATCATCGTCACACACGACCCTAAGGTCGGAGCAGCGACAGACCGTATCATCCGTATTGAAGACGGAATTATCCAACCCGAAAAGCCCCAGATTCATGTTTGATTTGATAAGAGAAATCGGGCAGACTATCCGCAACAACAAGCTGCGCACATTCCTCACCGGGTTTGCCGTGACATGGGGCATTTTCATGCTCATCGTGCTGCTCGGCATGGCTCGTGGAGTAACCAACTCATTCGAGGACAGGAGTTCTCCCGAGAGAAACCGGCGCATCAATGTGTACCGCGGCGTAACAAACAAACCCTACAAGGGATACAAGGAGGGTCGGCAGGTGAATCTCAAGGCAGAGGATATAGACCTGATTGTGCGGAACCACCCGGATATAGTGAAAGAGGTTGCCGCATACAAGTACCTCAACACAGATAATATATCTTCAACCAAAGATTATGTATCCGGAAGCATCGAAGGGGTTTTCCCCGCAGAACAAGGGATGTACAGTATCGACATGATGTATGGCAGGTTCATCAACAATGCCGATATAGAATACCAGCGCAAAGTGCTTGTGCTTGGCAAAGCTGATGCCGCGACATTGTTTGGCGACGCATCAAAGGCTGTGGGACAATACGTAAAGGCAAACAATCTGTCTTGGCTTGTGGTAGGAGTGTATGACCACAGATGGCTTGAAGACAAATATGCGCCGTTCTCCACCGTGATGACCTTGTCTGGCTCCGACGGAAACATTTCCAACCTGCAGGTGCTTCTTACTGAAAAAGGGGTAAGCACCCTGGCTGCCTCGGAAGAGGCGACAGAGGAGGTTCGCGCCACACTCGCGCAAGCACATGAGTTTGACAAGACAGACCAGAGCGCATTGTATCTGTATAATTCATTTGCAAGCTATCTCAGGGAGAAGGATGCATTGGGTTATCTGCATATAGCAATACTTGTTATCGGCATACTGACTCTGTTGAGCGGAATAGTAGGTGTAAGCAACATCATGTTCGTGTCGGTGCGGGAGCGCACGCATGAAATCGGCATCCGACGTGCTATCGGAGCAAAACCGCATTCGATACTTTGGCAGATAGTGCTTGAAAGCGTTGCGATCACAACAATATTCGGCTACATCGGCATATTCTTCGGAATGCTGGTGATGCAGGTTGTTGACCACTTCTTCGGAAACTCGGATGTGCTTCACAATCCGACAGTGGATATCTCCATAGCAATCGAAGTGACAATCGTGCTTATCATTGCCGGAGCGCTTGCCGGGCTCTTCCCGGCTCTCAAAGCCACAAAAGTTAAACCCGTTGAAGCGCTGCGCGACGAATAAAAAACATCATTGCAATGAAAAATCCTGTTTTTGACATAGAGAACTGGCGCGAAATCGGAGCGACACTCGCCAGAAACAAAACACGCACATTCCTCACCGCATTCGGTATTTTCTGGGGAACCGCGATGCTCTCCCTGCTATGGGGAGGAGCCGGAGGACTCAAAGGAATGCTCATGCGAAACTTCAACGGAGTTGAAACAAACCTTGGAGCAATTTTCCCCAGTCGCACCACAATGCCTTACAAAGGGTTCAACAAAGGGCTGCGCTGGAGCCTGAATGAAAACGACCTTGCGGACATCCGCCGTATGACTCCCGGCATAGAGCTCTCCTCCGGAGTCAGTACACTTTATACCAACCTCGCATACGGAACAAAAGGAAAAAACCTCAGCGTAAGCGGCGTTGACCCGGATTTCTTCGCAATTCAAAAGCCTATCATCATTAAAGGAAGGCAGCTGAATGAAACCGATGAATTTGAAAATCGCAAGGTGGTTGTAATAGGCAAAAGCGTTGCCGATGAGATTTTCGGCAATGAAGAGTGCCTTGGAAAATTCGTCAACATCGGAAACGTATTTTTTCAGGTTGTAGGAGTTGTGGCACAGGCAAACGAGGCGAATATCGGCAGCAGGCTTGATGAGAGCGCAGTAATACCGGGCTCAACCATGCGCCGCGCACTGAATCTGAGAAACAACTGGGGTTTCTTCATATTCACTGCAAAAAGAGGCATAGACCCGGATGAACTTAAACCTTATATTATAAGATCGATCCGAAACAACCATCCTATCCATCCGGATGACGAGCCTGCAATAAGAATGATGAACATGGCGGAAGCATTCCGCATGGTCGACAACCTTTTCCTCGGAGTGAGCCTGCTTGCACTGTTTGTAGGTGCCGGAACTCTCATCGCCGGAATAATCGGAGTAGGCAATATCATGTGGATTATCGTAAAAGAGCGCACTCAGGAGATTGGCATCCGCAGGGCTATCGGAGCAAAACCGCGTGACATCATCGTGCAGATTCTTTCAGAAGGAATGGTGCTTACAGCAATTGCCGGAATAGCCGGAATATGCTTTGCAACCCTTGTGCTGACAATTGTCGACCATGCCACTTACGATGAATGGCTCGGAAGCGCACATTTCCAGTTGCAGTTCTCCCATGCCATAACAATTATGGCTGTGTTTCTGGTGCTCGGCACGATTGCCGGACTCATCCCCGCTGTCAAGGCGATGCGCATCAAACCTGTTGAAGCTATGCGTGACAAATAAATAAAGAAATAATAATTAAATACTTACATATACAATATGAAAAAGTTTTTCAAAATCCTGCTATGGGTTGTCGTTGGCATCCTCTTTATCGGAACCTTCGTGTTTCTCTACCTGAACTCCAAACCTGAGAAAACCGAATACGCTATTGTTTCTCCTGAAAACGGAACAATTGAAAAGACAACTGTACTTACCGGCAAAATCGAGCCACGCGACGAAATCAACATCAAGCCGCAGATTTCCGGCATCATAACCGAAATAAATGTTGAACCGGGCGATGTTGTGAAAGAGGGAGATATCATTGCTAAAATCAAGGTGATACCTGAGGCATCATCCCTTTCCTCAGCACTCAGCAGAGTGGAGAGCGCACGCATTTCGCTTGATGACGCCACTTCCAAATTCGAGCGCAACAAGCAGCTCTATGAAAAGAAGATTATCAGCAAAGAAGAATTTGAGACCTCACAGACCGCATGGCAACAGGCAAAGCGTGAAGTTGACGCTGCAAACGACTCATATAACATTGTCCGTGAAGGCGTGAGCAAGTACAACGCACAGGAGAGCAATACCCTTGTACGCGCAACTATCGGAGGCATCATCCTTGATGTTCCTGTAAAAGTCGGCACATCTGTCATTCAGGCTAACACATTCAATGACGGTACGACAGTGGCTACCATCGCCGATATGACCAACCTGATTTTTAAAGGCAAAGTTGACGAAACAGAGGTTGGACAGCTCAAGGTAGGCATGCCTATGACAATTGCCATCGGCGCTATGCCTGACGCGCATCCTCATGCAACAATCGAATACATCGCTCCTAAAGGAGTGGAGGAGAACGGGACAAACACATTCGAGATTAAAGCCGCATTGGAAATTGACTCTATCGGCTCACTCCGTTCCGGCTACAGCGCCAATGCCACAGTGACTTTGAGCAACAGCAGCAATGTACTCACTGTTCCAGAATCGGTTGTTGAGTTCACCGGTGACAGCACCTTTGTTTACATCCTCACCGACACAGCCTCGACAGAACAGAACTTCAAGAGAGTTCCCATTGTCACCGGCAACAGCGACGGCATCAAGATTGAGGTCAAAGAGGGTATTGACAGCATAGCAAAACTGAGAGGCGAACTTATCAAGAAACAGTAAACGCAACGTCAAATGAAGAAAGTCATTATATCACTCGCAGTACTGCTTTGCGCACCTGCCGGTTTTGCGCAGGCATGGAGCCTTGACAGCTGCATCACATACGCTGTGAACCATAACCTAACGGTAAAGAGCCGCGAACTCAGCACTGTGTCCGGTGAGCTTGACATAGTAGAGGCAAAGGACCGGTTCCTGCCTAATGTCGCCGCCGGGGCAAGCCAGTCATTCAGTTTCGGTCGAGGACTTACGGCTGAAAACACCTATGCCAACCGCAACACCTCTAACTTCGGCTGGAATGTCGGGCTACAGCTCCCTATTTTCCAGGGACTTCGCAATGTGCGCAATCTTGATTATGCAAAAGCGAATCTACGCACAATGGTGGAGCAACTCGAAAGCGCCAAGGATGATATCACCCTCAACGTTATCGCACAATACCTGCAGGCACTCTACTGCCAGGAAATGGTTAAAGTCGCTGCGGAACAGGTACGTCTCTCCACTGTAGAGCTTGAACGCAGGAAGGAGCTGCTTGACGCCGGTAAAATCCCCGAACTTGACATGCTTCAGGCAAAATCACAGCTTGCACAGGATGAACTCACCGAAGTAACGGCACAAAACAACTATGCTCTCGCCTTGGTAGACTTGTCCCAACTCCTTGAACTTGACTCTACGGAAGGATTCGACATAGCGCCTGTCGACACCGAGACTCCCCTGCCACTGTACAATGCCGAAAATGTCTATTCCGCGGCACTCACCACTAACCATTCGATAAAAGCGTCGGAACTTATGGTTGAATCCGCAGGTAAAGCTGTTAAGCTCGCTAAAAGCGGATGGCTCCCCACGCTCTCTTTCAGCGCAGGGTTAGGTAGCAACTACTACACTGTAAGCGGATATACTTCTGAAAACTTCGGTACGCAGATGCGCCATAATTTCAGCAAATCGCTCGGTTTTTCACTCAACATACCTATTTTCGACGGCTTTTCCACCAGAAATTCCGTGCGCAAGGCGAGAGTGCAGGAGATAAATGCCAAGTTGCAGCTCACCGACACCAAAAACAGAGTTTACAAGTCCATACAGACCGCTTATACCCAAGCTGTTGCCGCTGAAAAACGTAAGATTTCAAGTGCGGTGGCAAGCGAGGCTACAGAAGCAGCACTTGAAGCTATGCGCCTAAAGTACAACTATGGCAAGGCGAATGCAACTGAATTTGAACAGGCTAAGACTGCATATATCAAGGCTGTGAGCGATGCAGTACAGGCTAAGTACGAAAGCGTGCTCCGCAAACGCATCCTATCTTTCTACTACACCGGCAGCAACCGCTGATTTTATCATAACTACCTCCCCTGCCCCGGAATGCTCCCAATGCCATTCCGGGGCAGTTTTGCTGTTTATCAGGAGTTAAAGTTTTGGCGTTTTTGCTGATTATTGCAAATTTTGATTATCTTTGCACAAAATTATGCCGTACAGCATTGTTTTACGATAGAAACGATATGATAAAAAGGGCACTTGAAAAGGTGATGACCCACGATTTGTCTGAGATCTGGACTATCCTGTCTCCGGACGAGAAGCGTAAAATCACCGATAATTTCAAGATTCACAATCTAAATAAGAATCAGATTATATATGCCGAGCAGGAAGAGCCCGAATTTCTCTGGTGTCTTCTCAAAGGCAAGGCTAAGTTATACAAGGACGGTGTTGGAGGACGCCAGCAGATTACGCGATTAATCAGACCGGTACAGTATTTCGGGTACAGGGCTTACTTCGCGCAGGAACTCTATGTCCACACCGCCGCTACCATTGAGCCGAGCGTGCTCGGATCGCTGCCGATGAAAGTTGTCGAGGAGATGATAGACGAGAACAGGCGACTCGCCTGGTTTTTCATCCACGAACTTTCGCGCAACCTCGGAAGCGCCGATACCCGTATTGTCAACCTCACACAAAAACATATCCGTGGTAGACTCGCCGAAGCGCTCATTGTACTCAAAGATAATTACGGGTATGAGGATGACGGCACCACCCTTAGGATTTACATGGGTCGCGAGGATCTTGCAAACCTGTCGAACATGACAACAAGCAACGCAATAAGAACTCTCACAAGCTTTGTGAACGAGAAAATTATTATTGTGGACGGGCGCCAGATTAAAATCATAGATGAGCCTACTCTCCGAAAGATAAGCAAGTACGGATAACATTAGTGGATATTATTAATTGGATGCACCTGAGCTGTCGCGAGGGTGCATTCTTCTTATAGGTCATGTGGATTCTCTTTGCACTCTGCTCAGCTTCATGCCTCGGAGTATATGACATAATGAAGAAAATGTCTGTCCGCGGCAACAATGTCCTTATTGTGCTGCTGCTCAATACCATTTTCGGTACAATGTTCATGCTGCCCGTAATTGCTCCGGGAGTCGCGCAAGGCTATTTCGGACTTGGCAACACCGGCATAGGACACCTGCATATTCTAATCAAGGCAATTATCGTACTCTCCTCATGGCTGTTAGGTTATTTCGCCATCAAGCATCTGCCACTCACCATCCAGGGTCCAATCAATGCCTCGCGTCCGGTAATGGTGCTCGTAGGTGCGGTGTTGATATTCGGGGAACATCTCAACCGGATTCAGTGGGTGGGAATATTGATAGGATTCTGCTCGCTGTTCCTGATTTCGCGTGCAGGAGCAAGCGAAGGTTTCTCGTTGCGCTCATCAAGATGGATATGGATGGCAATCGGAGCGGCTGTGTTGGGTGCGGTCAGCGGACTGTACGATAAATACCTCATGACCCTGTACAAGCCGCTTGAAGTCCAGGCATGGTACTCTCTTTACCAGTGCCTTCTCATGACACTGACTATTTTCACTCTGCGCCGGATAAATCCCAATGCCGCGGGCGTGTCTACCCGATTCATCTGGAGATGGAGCATCCCCCTTATATCGGTGTTTCTCACTGTGGCGGACATTGCCTACTTTTACTCCTTATCCATTGATGGCTCAATGGTTTCCATTGTGTCAATGATTCGTCGCGGAAGCGTAATTATACCTTTCATATATGGCGCCACTGTGCTTAGGGAAGGAAACCTGAAGGCTAAAACCATAGATCTCGCCCTTCTCATCATAAGTCTGGGCATGCTCATTGCCGGCAGCGGAAAGTAAACGCCACACAATCCACATATCCGTAAAAAAGTTTCCAGTATACTGTAAACTCCCCTCAATTTTGCAAAAAGTTTATAGTATAATGGAAACTCTTAAGAACATACCCCGCCTGACCTATCTGAAACGAATACTTCCTTACGTCAACAAAGAAGTAATCAAAGTAATTACTGGTCAACGCCGTGTTGGCAAAAGTTATATACTAAAATCTGTTGAAGAGGAAATACGCCAATCTGACCCATTTGCCAATTATATCACTATCAATCTTGAGGATTTCGCATTCTCACACATTACTGATGCATCATCACTAAACAATGAAATAGCTTCCAGACTTTCCAAAGACAGGAATAATTATATTTTTATAGATGAAATCCAGGAGGTAAAGGATTTTGACAAGGTGATTAGATCACTGAACCTGGACTCCAAAAATGACATTTATGTTACCGGAAGCAATTCTGCAATGCTATCATCAGAGATAGCATCGCGTCTTGCAGGTCGAAGTATCGAGATACGTGTTCATCCACTGTCATACAAAGAATTTCTAAACTTCCATAATTTACCGGATTCTGACACATCTGTCGATTTATTCCTTCGTTTTGGTGGTATGCCTTACCTTAGGAACTTACCAAATCAATCCACTTGGAATGAATATCTGACCGGTATTGTGGATACTCTGGTCTATCGTGATATTGTAACGCGCCATTCAATCCGTAATAACGACGTCCTGCAGCGGATGCTTTTATACCTTGCAGATAACACAGGGCAGATTTTCACTGCAAAAAGAATTTCTGATTACCTTAAAGCCCAACAAGTAAAAAGCACAGTCACAAGTGTACAAAATTATGTGGATTTCATTTGCGAAGCTTATATCATAAACAAAGTAAAGCGGTGGGAGATAGAAGGTAAACGTTTATTTGAAATTGGCGAGAAATATTATTTTGAAGACCTCGGAATAAGGAACAGTATCATAGGCTACCGCCCCATGGATATAGGGTCTTTGCTTGAAAACGCTGTATACAATAAACTTGTATCCGATGGTTATGAAGTCAAGGTCGGAGTCATGACCAAAGGTCGTGAAATTGATTTTGTAGCAGAACGCAAAGGGGAACGAAGTTATATTCAAGTAGCCGTAACGGTAAGCGACCCAACTACAGCGCAACGTGAATTTGGTAATCTTGCCGACATATCCGACAATTACCGCAAAATTGTCGTAACACTCCGCGATTCAACTCCTAATACACAAAACGGCATACAAATGATGTCACTGAGGGAGTTCCTCACCAAATAATCCTCCATATATTATTGTTTCGCCGATTAATGAAAAGAATGCGGGTGAGCCTTTTGGTTCACCCGCATTGAGTATATCAGTACTACTTGATTAGTCGGCGATTACCTCAAATTCAGCACCACTCGCGTAGTCGCGTCCGTCCTGAGCATTGAGTGCCATGAAGCGGATATATCTTCCTTTCACAGGAGCCTTGAACAGCACTTCCTGTAGGTTGCTGCCCTTGAAAGAGCCTTTTGCAACAGGAGTACCCCAGTCATCAGTGTTATCGCTTACATAGATTTCGTAATCTTTCACATTACCGGTTGTATTACCGTCCTGACGGGGAAGATAGCGTACACCCTTGATATTTTTCACTTCGCCTGCATCGAAATCAACCCAGTGGGGATAACCTGCAACAGTAACAGAGTACATGGTGTGCCAGATACTTGAAGGGTCACCGTCAACAAGGTTCTCCCCTTCACCATAGTCAGGCTCAAAGCTGCTGGCGTGGATTACCTCTGTCTTGATGGTTTCAATCTTCGGGAATTTTGCCATAGCCTGCAGTGAGGGCATCGATTTAAGCCAAGCGGTGACTGTACCCTCTGACTTCATTTCAAAGGGACCGGTATATTCCGAAGGCTTTTTCGCTCCATTCACCTTATATAATATAGTGGCTGTGGTATCAGGATAGTTGATTGACACAATACCGGCGCGTGAGCGGGTGATGCTTATAGGCTGGACACCAGCACCCTTGACCGCCGCTTTACCATCGATATCCGCTTTTTCAACCGGGCGGATAATCACTGAGAAACGATGTTCACCAGCCTTTACCCTATCAGGATCAAGAGGACCGCCCTGACCACAGCTTGCACCGCCAAGACCGGTTACACCGAGGTCAAGATGAAGGACATTATTATTGTCTTCAGGCAATTTGTAGGGATGGTCGGCAAGGAAAAGTTCCATTTCAGTATAAGGAATCGCAGTTGCCGACATCAGCTCCGGTGCGATAAACACAGCACCACCCTCACCGTCAGTCAGAGCAGCCCAACGCACCTCCTCGCGGTTGCCGTTGCTCTGCGGACGAGTGTAATCGGTGAACTGGTCTGCGACTTTAGAAGAGTAACGTCCAACAAACTGCCCTGTCTTGCGGTCATTGTAGTTTTCTTCGGGACCACGTCCATAGTATGTGAATGTGTCCAGATTGTCAGGCACTGCAACGGAGTAGCCGAGACGAGGCAGAATTACAGCCGGATTATTGGAATTTATTACAGAATTGAGTTCGATTGAACCGTCCGGGTAAACTGTCCAAACCTGATTGGTGACAAACTTGAAGTCGTTTTCACCGAAAGGTTTGCTGTCTTTCTCGTCAATAGAGTAAGTACCCCTCGAGTTGCCGTTGCCACCTTTCATCTTACCACCGTTGGGAGCCTGTGACTCAACAGAGAAGCTGATAACCTTGCTGCCGTCGGCACCGTCAAACACCCATGCGTTGGTAACTTTATGCTTCAGGTTATAGAGACCGTTAGCAAACCACTGTCCGTAAACCCACGCATCATTGTTCAGGTATGCACGGAACGCGTCAAGCGCAAGCTCGCTGCCATTGGCAATAATCTGCTTTCCGTTGTAATCAAGACCGTTGAGTGCTCCGGTCGCAGGATTGAAGGTCGCGGTAAAACCATCACCTGAAACAGTTATCAGAGTATCGGTCTGCACGGTTTTGATTTCAGAGCCTTTTGCAGCGATAGCAGGGAGCTGCTGAGCGCCGGTAACAGGAAGTTGCTCTGCCATCTGCTCATATCCGGCTTTTGCCCACGGCTTGTCAGAGGCGAGCTTGAAAGAGATATTTACAAATGCCTCAGCATTGGGGTCGAGTTTGGAAAGGTCGTAAGGAATTGTGTACTGGAGAGCCTGACGGGGACCAAGAGCCATTTTCGGACCGATTAGAGCGTCACCGCTCTGCACAGGCACACCGTTCTGGATAAGTTCCCAACCGATTGTATAATCATTCAGAGGCTCGAAATAGTTCTTGTTGAAAATCTCGATTTTGCCCTTTGACATATCGACCGGCTTCACTGCAACATTCTGGTAAACCTTCTTAACCTCAAAGTACTGCGGTTTCGGGCTCATGTCACCGAAAATAATGCCGTTCATCACAAACTGACCGTCGGAAGGATTGTCGCCGAAGTCACCGCCGAAACCGAGGTAACGGTCGCCTGTCTCAGAATCATAGTTGTAAAGCGACTGGTCAATCCAGTCCCAGATTGCACCTCCCATAAAGAAGTTGGTGCTTTCGATTGCATCCCAGTAATCAACGAGGTTACCCACGGCATTACCCATTGAGTGAGCGTATTCGCTGATATGGAAAGGATATTTGATTTTCATATTGCCCTTGACAGCCTCGCGGGTCCATGCGATAGAGGGATACTGGTTGGAGCCTATGTCAACGATATTGTTGTTTCGCTCGTACTGCACGGGACGGCTGGTATCAAACTCCTTGATGGCGGCGTAAGATGTCTCAAAGTTCTTGCCGGGACCAGCCTCGTTGCCGAGCGACCAGATAACCACAGAAGGACTGTTTACTGTGGAGTGCACCATCTCCATATCTCTTGCCACATGGGCGTTTTCCCATTCGGGTACATGAGATAGGGATGCCTTGCCATAGTAATACTCATGAGATTCGAGGTTCGCCTCATCTTCAAGATAGATACCGTACTTGTCTGCGAGATAGTACCAGTAAGGAGCATCGGGATAGTGTGAGTTGCGCACATGGTTGATATTGGCGCGCTTCATCATCATAACCTCCTTCTCCATCCAGTCGCGGCTTACCGCATGACCGACAGACGGGTTGGTCTCATGGCGGTTGACACCTTTGAGCTTCACAGGCATGCCGTTAACATAGAAATATCTTCCGGCGATACCAAACTCATCCTCCTCAGCAGGAGTATCTTTCAGCTCAACCTTGCGGAAACCGACATAAGCGGAAACGGTTTCAAGCACCTTGCCTTTCTTGTCCACGAGCTGACCTACGAGAGTGTAACGCCAGGGAGATTCGGCGCTCCATTTATTCGGATCATCAAGAGTCAAGGTTGTTTTCACCTCAGCCTCACCGCCTTTAGCGACATTAACGGCTGCGGAAGAAACCTCAACACCGGCAACTTTCTCATTTTCGTCGCTATAGAGCTTGTTTGCATAGAGGGTATAAACCATCTTGCAGTCCTTGACATTTTTCTTTGTGAAATTGCGCAGTGATGCGGTGATATTCAGCAGACCTTTGGTGTAATTGTCCGTGAGGTCCGGAATAACTACGAGGTCACGCACCTGCACGGGAGAGGTTGAATACAGCGCTACAGTGCGGAAGATGCCGGGGAGGCGGAACATATCCTGGGATTCAAGGAAAGAACCGTCTGAATTGCGGTACACCTCTACAGCAACCACGTTTTCACCCTTTACAAGGTATTTGGTAATGTCAAAACGTGCCGCATTGCGTGAGTTTTTGCTGAAACCCACATATTTGCCGTTAATCCAAAGATAGAAGAATGAATCAACACCGTCGAAGCTGATATAAACCTCACGTCCGTCCCAAGATTCGGGAACGGTGAATGTGCGGCGGTATGCGCCCACTTCATTGCGGAACTTGTATGTGGTCCAATCTTCCGGCGGAGTCCTCATCACACCTCCGCGCCAGTCATCAACAGCGACCTTGTGGTAGAAAATCACAGGCTGGTTCACATAAATAGGTTTACCGTACTTCTGAGAACCGTCTTTCTGCAGACCTACGATATTCCAGTTTGATGGAACTTCAATGTTGTCCCAATTGCTGACGTTATAGTCCGGCTTGTAGAAATCCACCTGCCTCTGTGACGGCTCCGGCACCCAATTGAATTTCCATGTGCCGTCTAGGCTCATCCAATAAGATGAATTTTCCGGAAGCACCTTTCGTGCGCTCTCGGTGTCAGCGAAATAATAGAAAGTAGCTCTCGGTTGCTCCTTGTTGTAAGCAATGGAGTCAGGACTCTGCCATTCGTGTCCCGCAGGAGCGGCAGCATCTCCGTAGTAGAAGCCTTTAAGTGCGGGTGAGGCAGCGAGCACAGCGGAGGCTATCATGGCGCACCCTACGCTCAGTACTGTCTTTTTCATGATTTGGTATAATATTTAGGTAATTAGATTCCGTTATGAAACGTGATTACAAAAATACTCATTCCAAATCAAATATGATTCCACAAGACCACAATAAATGTTAATAGCCGCATGGCTCTATCATTCACCTCGGCTCAACAGGACACATTGGCAATAAGTGCGAAGCAGCAGGCACAGTAATTTATAAATATTTGCCTTTTTAGCTTGCATAAAGGTAGAAATATTACTACCTTTGCATTGTGTTTTATAGAAAGATTATGAAAAACTATAAAGTCAGAGAAATAATCAGCATGCTTAGTAAGGACGGATGGGAGCTCATCGCCACCAACGGGAGTCATAGGCAATTCAAACATCCATCGAAGAAAGGGAAAGTAACAGTCAATGGCGCTCCGGGAGATAATCTCAGTCAATTTTTACTGAACAGCATTTTTAAACAAGCGGGGTGGAAGTAATTCACCCGCCCCTCTTGTTATAATAATATATGATAGATTGGAAAATTATGGAAAAGACATTTAAGGTTGAAATAACCTGGGAAGACAAAAATTATTGCTGCGGATATGCAGATAGTGAATTAGGGGTTATTGGCTGCACCGACAAAACCCTTGACGGACTTAAGCATCGATTTGAAGAATCTATGCGTCTACATATTAAAGGAATGGTGGAGGACGGCGATAACGTACCCACTTGGCTTGCTAATGGCGAATATAAAATTGAGTATTCACTTGCCGTATCCGCTCTTCTTAAACAAGCTGAGCGTTTTACCACTATGGCTGTAGTTAGCCGTATCACAGGAATAAACCAAAAACAGCTTAGCCATTATATAAACTCCGTAAAAAAACCTCGTGAGGCTCAGCGTGAGCGTATTGTCGCAGGATTACATGAAATTGGGGAATATTTTTTAGCTGTTCATTAACCTGCATTTATTTCTCTGATTATTATATCATCCCCTGCTTTTTACCGGTGGGGGATTTTTTTTGCATTGCCCTCCATACGACATACTTTTCTAAACCTTGCGGTCCTTCGTCTGTTGCAATAACAGCAACTAATCGGGATTAAGACAGCTTAAACCACTAAAAAACACCTTATTCAGCAAATTTATAAAGAGTCATCTATTAATATTTATCCCTAAAAGAGCGTACACTCACAGAAATTCGCTAAATTTGCCACTGCAAACCCACTATGGGTCTGCAGACATATTGAGAAAGCGATTTTCGCATTGTTCCATCGCTGAAACCTAGGAAATTTCAATGGAATACGGAATAATGGTGAAGGTACGCTCTCTTTTGGCTTGTATTGTCATCCAACCCATGATATACGGTCAAAAGTGGGGTTTGCTATCACTTGTTCGTATTTCATGGGAATCCTAGGCCCACAGCGATGAGCAAGTGAGAATGTGGCTCCACTTTCTTTTTATGCCTCCTTAATCAATCACTATCAAACCGCATCCCCGAGCCATAGATGCACCAGAATAAAACAATGAAAAAAATTTTCATGACAGTGTGCACATCTATTGTACTAATGTTGATTACAACAGGCTGTGCAGGAACTTACAACACCGCTGCTGTTGCTGGTATCCAGAACCCTGTGGCAAACACCCATGTAGCAGTCAAAGTTGACTATGCCAATGCTACAAAAGTTCAGGGATATGGTGAAGAAAAAGCGGTGCTCGGTATTTTCAAATGGGGTAAAAACCGTAAAAACACATTTAAGGCTTCTAACCGGTATAAAGGACTTAATGGCGGTGAAAAAAGAGCTATGTACGATGCCGTAGAGAAAAGTAATGCAGACATCATCCTGGAGCCGCAGTTCAAACACACTACTAAATCCTATTTCTTCGGATTTTATCGCTATACAAAAACTTATATGACCGGCTGGGGAGCAAAGATTAAAGGTTTTGAAGAAGATTCAAAGGTGCAGTCACAGCAGAATGTCAACATGATTGCTTCTGAAAGTTCAACAGGGATATTTTAATAGGTTAGGGCAATCTAAAGTTTACAAAATCAACAAATTAAAAGTCGTTGAGGTATAAATAAACCTCAACGTCTTTTTAAATACTTCTCTTCATATCAAATAATACTTAGTGGAGTCCATATGAAATTATTAAACATTGTATTAGTATCAAGCCTATTTTGTATAACTTTTGCTTCTTGCTCCAAAGAAGATATCGGATCTGAAACTCCTGATAACCCAACTGTTGTGGAAATCAAGGAAGAAAATTTATCTGGCATATGGACAATGAGTCGTGAAGATAACTGCATGAAGATTACTACATCATTCGAAATGAAAGAGAATAACTCTTGTGTTTATACCCAAACTATTAAAGATGGATATCTTGACGAAAATAAAGAGGTAAATAAAGTTTCATTCAATGGCAAATGGTCGTATGATAAAAAAAGTGGAATCTTGATTTTTGAACTGAATGATGAAGAAGGAAACCATGCTCTTACACTTGATTGTGCTGTGTCGGTTTCAAAGATTAAGGTTGCATCATTCAAAATTAAAGATACTTTCTCTGAAAATGATGATTATTGTTTCACAAAAACTAATTAAACACACATGAAAAGTTTCAAATCACAGATACATTATATCCTTGTTTTTGTATTCATCTGTTTTACTGGTGTATTAAATGCCCAGACCATCAGTAGAGATGAGGCTTTGACAAAAGCAAAACAGTTCATCAACGCCAATTCACCTGCAACACGTTCTGCCAATGATGCACAATATGAAGCAGTTGACATAGCGCAACACCTCTATGTATTCAATATGTCCAATGGCGGATATGTGATTGTGTCAAGCGAACCTACGTCTGAAAGCATCATCGGATATAGCTTGTCAGGAAAAATAGATAAAAATAATATACCTGACAATATGAGAGTTATGCTTCAAGGTTATGAGAAGGAAATAAAGGCTTCTATCAATAATCCTCAACCACTCTCACGAAGCGTAGATGCAAAGCCTGTATATAAAACACCTATTGCACCAATAGTCAAGGTAAAATGGAATCAAGGAGACCCATATAATATGTTCTGTCCTAAAATTGATGGTCAAAGACCGTGGACAGGTTGCGTACCTACAGCTATGGCGCAAATAATGGGTCATTATAAATGGCCCAAAAAAGGACATGGTTTATTGATCCATGATGGAGAAAGAATTAATGGACAATGTATAGGTCTTGACACTATTAATCTTGATACCACACCGATTGATTGGAAAAATATGTGTAATACATATACGGGTAGAGAAACACAAGCACAAAAAGAAGCAGTTGCAATGCTAATGAAAATGTGTGGATATGCTTGTGGTGTAAGTTATGGCTTATCAAGTAGTGGTGCAGGTGGAGGTACACCTAGAAGTGCTTTAAAATATTACTTTTATTACAAAGTTAATCGTATAAATTCAGGTTCTTTTTGTGGTGATTATGTCGCTATGCATAATTTCTTTTATAACACTTTGAAAGAAGGAAAACCTATAATTTGTGACGTTTCTGGTATTGGCAATGATGGTCATGGAGTTGTTGTAGATGGCTGTGATAAAAATGGTTTCTTGCATATCAATTTTGGTTGGGCAGGAAGCTATGACGGATATTTTCAGATGAATGCAACTAAACATGTTGGTTATACCTTTGGGACATTTAATTATATTATAGTGGCTGAACCTGATTATGAAATGAAAGGTGAAGATAATTTAGATGGATTTTCAACTTCAACTTTTTCTATAACAGACAAAAATGGAATAAACAACTATTCTGAAGAAAATGCAGAAAATGATCAATTTTTTTAATAATATAAATTATGATTATAGCAATCCATGTGCGATAGAAGTTGGTATAAGAATAGCTATATCTGATACTGATAATAGATATATTAGCTTATATTCCTATGATAAAAATGGTGATAGAGTAGCTAATGAATACGTTAATTATGGAATAGTCCAAGTAAAATTCATGATTGAACTTGCATCAAAATTGGGATTAGAAAAAGGAAAATATAAGTGTTATCCTGCTTATAAAAAAGATAATAAGTGGTATGATTTTAAGGTTGAGTTGCCTATTTCACCTTTGTATATCAATCTTATAGTAAAAGATAATGGAAGTATCGTATTTACAACTCCTGATGTTCGTAATACAGCCATTAAAGTAGAGGATAAGACAATTTGTATAGAAGAGAATTGTATGAATGCTGATGTTCATATCTTTAATATATACGGTTTGTGTGTATTTTCAGGTAGGGAAGATAAAATCAAAGTCCCATCCGCAGGAATCTATACAGTCAAAATCGGTGAAAACTTCTATAAAACTTTGATAGTGGAGTAAAGCAAACTTAATCTCCTGATATTCATAACTGATACTATTTGATGTAATTACTTATAATACTACATCATAACACACATTTGGAGGTAGTTGACGCTTTTTATAAAATCAACTACCTACTTTTTTTCAATGGTGGAGTGCTATACGAGCAGGGCGATGACTATGCCGGCAAAAATCAGCACGAAATTGCCCACTGCGTATGTAACGGTATATCCCATTGCAGGCAACGTGCTGTCAAGGTTATCCTGAATCGCTCCAAGTGCCGCTACGGCATTTCGCCCTCCGGCAACACAGCCGAGAGTCACCGCGGCAGGGAATTTGAATATCTTCGCCCCGATAAGTATTGCAAGTATGATAGGCAATGAGGTGCAAACGATTCCGGCAAAGAATAATCCAATGCCGGCTTCCTGCAATCCTGATATAAATGTCGGTCCGGCAGCGATGCCCACGATTGCAATAAATAGGTTAAGCCCCATATTGTCCATAAGCCATACAACCGAACTCGGAATACGACCGAAAGTAGGACGGCGGTTACGGAGCCAACCGAGGAACAAGCCGGCAAGGAGTGCCCCGCCACTTGTGCTTAATGACAACGGTATGCCTCCGAGATGAAAGCAGAGGGCACCTATAAAACACCCGATTCCGATGCCAAGACCTACGAAGACTATATCGGTTGTTTCAGTCTTTCGGTCCGGATAGCCTATTTCGCCAACAGCCGCAGCGACATCTTTCTGCAAACCAACGAGGACTACCACATCACCCTGCTGCAACCTTGTGCTACCACGGAGAGGAAGCACGACATCATTTCTTGTGACGCTCTTTATCATCACACCACTCATATAGTCGGCTTTTCTCAGTTCGCGGAGAGACATTCCCGCCGCGCCATTCTTTGACACTGTTACAGGAAGGTTCTCAGCTTCAAAGTTCAGCAGGTCATGGTCAACGACTTCACTGCCGATGATTCCCGCCTCTTCCACAACTATTTCACGGCGTCCACCAATAACTATAATGTCACCTTTGCGCACTTTAACATCCGGTTCAACATCAACAATTTCTCCTTTTACACGCAGCCTTTCGATAAACAGCCTGTGACCAAGCTTGCGGAACGCCTCCTCAATCTCAATAACTGTGCGCGGTTTATTGAAATAATCCGTTTCAGCCCTGTAGGCACGGAAAGAAACAGGACGGTTCGCTACAATCAGGCTTGGCTGAGGGGCAAATTCACCTTCATCCATCTCCGCCTCTATCTCGGCGATTTCCGCTTTCACTTTTTTCAGTCCTCCCAACAGTCTCGGTCCGAGGTTAGCAATAACCCATGCCGACCCGATTGTGCCGAAAACATAAGTTACCGCATAGCTTGACGGAATCATTCCGATAAGTTTATGTTTAAGTTCAGGAGCAATCGGCAATGAATTGATTGTATCGCCGCCGACACCGATTACTGCCGATACAGTCTGCGATCCGGCAAATAAACCGACAGCCGTTCCTGTATTATAACCCATAATTTTTGCTACAATAATACAGATGACAACACAGAGCACTCCTTCTATTAACGCAAAAATTATCTGCTTGATGCCATCACCTTTAAGGGAACGGAAGAACTGAGGACCGACACTGTAACCGATAGCGAACAGAAACAGCATGAAAGCCACGGTTTTAAGCGGCTCACCAATTGGAATGTCAAGTTGACCGATAACTACACCTACCAAAAGGGTCGCAGTAACCGGTCCAAGTGAAAAACTTTTGATTTTAAGGCTGCCGAGCCAAAAACCGAGTCCAAGGGTTATGAAAATCGGCACTACCGGATTAGAGCGCAGAAGCTCCGCAAAGTATGAAAAAACTGAATCTGCCATAATGTGTTGAATTGCTTTTATAACATCCGCGCCACAGCAAATGTTTCAGCCAACACATAACGGTTCACTTACAATGCCTTGCATTGCGCTTGAGTCCCTCCAATTTCGCCCTTTTCATAGCCGACCCCTTGAAAATGCGGCAATACTCCTCGTGAGTCATTTCCAGCATCTTTTCTTTTGTCAATCCGAGCAATTCAGGACGAGGTTCAAACTCGGGAAGCGGTTCAGGTGACTCTGTGAGACGATTGTGGGGACAAACCGACTGGCATGTGTCACAACCATAGAGCCTGTTACCAAGATTCAAGCCTTCCGGCAATTCACCCCTATGCTCTATAGTCAAGCAGGACAGGCATTTGCGTGCATCAACAAAAGTGCGTCCTTTTCCCTCAGGCATCGGAGCATCGACAAGCGCGCCGGCGGGACAACAGGCAACGCACCTGCGGCAGTTTCCGCAATTTAACTCACTCGGTTTATCAGGAATCGCATCTATGGTGGTGATAATCGAACCAAGGAAAAAGCAACTTCCCGCTCCCGGCACCATAAGCAGCCCGTTAAGCGCAATATATCCAAGCCCGCTCTTCGCTGCCCAGTAACGCTCACGAAATGGTGCGGTGTCCACGCAAATCCGGTACTCCCCTCCCCACTTCTCTTTCATCCGCGCGACAGCAATTTCAAGTCGACGCCTCACAACATCATGGTAGTCATCACCCAACGCATAGGAGGCGATGCGCAATGCTCCCGGTTGCCACTCCACATCAATAGGACGGGTGTAGGGAAAAGCACATACAATCACACTCTTCGCATTATCCAGAAGCAGCGAAGGGTCAAGCCGTATGTTGCGGTGGTTTTCCATATATCCCATATTCTCATGGAAACCTTTTTCAAGCCATGCATCATATAACTTATTATCGACGTCATCCACCGGTGCAGCCTCAGCGATGCCGAAACTGTATGCTCCGACCTCTTTACAACTAAGGATAGTCTGCAGAGATTCGTGGTTACATTGGTAGAGGGAGGAACTCATAACCTTCTGATTTCAACCATTCAATTGCCGCTGGGAGAGCGACTCTCAGATTCTTTTCCGCTTTCAGGGAATCGTGGAACACTATTATAGAGCCGTTGCGGGTGTACTTTTTTACATTTCCAAGCACATCCTCCGGTGAGAGGCGCTTACTGTAGTCGCGGGTCACAAGGTCATACATCACTATATTGTAATGCTTTTTTATCGCCCTAGCCTGAGACCATCTGATAAGACCATGGGGAGGACGGAACAGCGGGCTACGGATGAGTTCATCTGCTTTCGTAAGATCGCGCATATATTTAATGGAACGCACTTTGAATCCTTGAAGATGATGCATTGTGTGGTTACCGTAGCTATGACCACGCTTTTTCAGCTCTTCAAACAGATGAGGATGCTTACGCACATTATCGCCTACAAGAAAGAATGTTGCCTTAATCTCATGCCGGTCAAGCAAATCCAACACCCAAGGGGTAACTTCCGGGATAGGACCGTCATCGAAGGTGAGATAAACAACCTTACGCTCCTTGCGGCGCACACGCCATATCGCCTCCGGAAAAAGGAGGCGATACAGCAGAGGCGGTTGCTCAATAAGTTTAGACAATACTATCGTTTAGTTAGCCCGAGCCTTCGAGGTCTGGTCGTGAAACCGTGCCTGCCTTTCGATGTCAACACCGAGGTCTTCAATATGCTTCTGAATCTCAGTGGCATCCCCTCCACCATTCACATATGACTGGAGGAGCTCAAGGAGATAGTACCGGTCGATATACTTGTCCGTATTAGGAAGTGTGGCATACTGTGCAGGTGAAAGGCTCTGATAGTAAACCACATTCTTTGCATAGCGGTCAATCTCCTTACGCAGGATATCCAATCCGGTTTCTATCGCTTCATCATCACCGGTAGCCTCACCTACACCAAGGTAGATTTCAGCAATCTGCTGCCCAATCTGCACTGAATATGGCTGTGCGGCAACAGGGAGCTTTTCACGCATGAGATCAAGAATTTCCTTTGCGCGTTCATAGCTTGAGGTACGCACCTTAGGCAGCTCGTTGCGTGAGAAATCTGTAAGGTATGTACCTGCGGAATCTCGTTTTAGCATAAGTTCTGATTCCCATGCCTGATACAGATATGCTTCGGCGAGGTCTACCATTGCAGATCGATGGGTTGTAACCATGCGGCGCACAGTCTCATCAAGATAAACCTGTGACGGGTCAGTAACTTTATCGAGTCCTCCCCAAGCCCAACGCTCCTTGATGTTGTCATACATCTTGTCAAGGTTCACGCCTGTCTTTTCCGGGTCGGCATTGCGAATAGGACTTACTTCATAAGCGAGACCGGTGCTACGCAGATAGGGAGTAAGACCAAGGTAATACCTCTGAGGCACTGTCATTGCGAAATAAACGGGTCGGTTCCAGCCGTTGGAGGCAGAGGTCGCAAGCATATCGAGCGCCATCACCTGACTTAAGGTAAGACCTGTTGCTCCGCTCATATTCAAAGGAATAACCGGATCAGCGGCATCAACTTCATCCGCGAATATACGACCTGACTTCACGGCTGCCGCAGTGTCGACAGGGATATACATATTCGGGTATTTGATAACCGGCACATCCCAGAAATTATTCCTTGACTCGGGGGCATACAAGCTACGCAGTGATGCGAGAGCGTTCACCGGCATTGTATCGGGTTCAAGCACATAACTGTACTGGAGACGGTCATAGGCATAATCTGCCGGAGTTGCCTGCATATCTATGCCGGGAGCTTCGTAGGACGGGCGACGTACCTGATCCACATACCAGTCAGTGGTAAGATATGAAAGGTTGACCACCTTTACATCAGTGCGGGTGCCTTCCACCTCCTGAGCATACCAGAGAGGGAATGTGTCATTATCACCGTTTGTGAAGATGATTGCATTCTCATCAAGCGAGTTAAGGTAGTTATTACCGAAATCCCTCGTTGTATAACGGTCGGAGCGGTCATGGTCATCCCATGTCTGAGAAACCATCTGCAAAGGCACAGCTATACCTATAATAGTTGCTATCACCGCAGCAAATGTGCTGATTTTATGTGACTCCTTATTATATTTAGCCATCATCGCCTCTTTCTCTTCGGGCTTCGCATTTTTCTTCGGGGCAGGCTTAAGAACAGCATCAAGAAGCCTCCATATTCCAACCACTCCCATGCCAATCCAAATGGCAAAAGCATAGAAAGATCCGGCAAACGCATAATCTCGTTCACGGGGTTGCGCCGGAGTCTGGTTCAAATACAGAACAATAGCAATTCCTGTCATAAAGAAGAGGAAGAACACAACCCAGAACTGCTCGATGCCCCGCTTGCTGTAGAATGCCTGCCACAGCAATCCGA
>CAMWQE010000002.1 GCA_947176335.1 uncultured Porphyromonadaceae bacterium
AAGTTAAAACCGTTACAGGGTTGTTACAACTTGACGTAATCAACTGATTAATAATGATATAATATTTTATAGCTGCTATGGAAAAAACTAAAAAAAAATTGAGAGTGGCTACAAATTATTCATTATGCGATTTACATTATGTAAATCACATAATTTGATTTGCATAATTTGTGGGCTTGTATTACTTTTGTGAAAAGCAATTGTTATGGAGAAACCACGAAATCCGTTCATATTGGGGCACCGTATCAGCCGCCCATATTTCTGCGACCGTAAGTTTGAGCAGGAAAAGCTCACTTCCGCTGTGCTTAACGGTAGAAATGTTGTATTGATTTCTCCAAGGCGCATGGGTAAAACATCCCTTATCCATATATCTTTTCATGAATCGGAGGAAATAAGGCAGGAATACCTGACTATCTTTATAGACATATTACAGACAAATTCCTTAAGTGAGTTTACTTATCTGTTAGGAAAAGAAATTTTTGATGCTCTTGCAGAAAAGAGTGTTACAAGAGTCCAGGGATTTCTTGCAGCACTCAAATCACTGAAAGGTACATTTGGATTTGATCCAATCAGCGGTACACCTACCTTTAATATACAGTTAGGGGACATCAAGAACCCCGAATATACTCTTAAAGAGATTTTCAAATATATTGAAGAAAGTGAAAAACAGGTTATTATAACTATTGATGAGTTCCAACAAATCACTAAGTATCCTGAGAAGAATATCGAAGCGATACTCCGCAGCCATATCCAGCATCTGAGCAATGCTACATTCATATTTGCAGGAAGTGAGCAGTCAATCCTACAAGAAATGTTCGTTTCTTCAAATCGACCGTTCTATCAGAGTTCGGAGATTATGCATCTTGGTCCTATAGATGAAGATATTTATTTGGAATTTACGCAAAAGATGTTCTTGGAGCGCGAAAGAACCATTGAAGAAGACTCTGTACGACGGATGTACCGGCTCTTTGACGGCATTACATTTTACTTGCAACGGACTATGAATGGCGCTTTTGCAGAAACGCCGGAAGGTGGGAGATGCGTTAAGGAAACTGTTTTGCGCTCTATTCGTGGAATGCTTGCAGCAAATGAAGTAATTTATAGAGAAATACTTTCAAATGTGAGCGTTAGTCAGAAATCTACGTTATACGCGATTGCTAAAGAAAGGATTGTGAAGAATCCAATGGGAAGTGCGTTTGTAAAAAAATATTCTTTGCCATCATCTAGTTCAGTTCAAAGTGCAATCCTTAAACTGGTAAAATCCGGTATGATAACAAAAACAGAGGAGGGATATACCATTACAGATCCTCTCCTCCGTATATTTATCAATGGATTATATTCTATCCCCGAAATATAATCTTATATCCTGCATTTACGAAGGTGGAGGGGAGCTTCGGGACCGAGGTTGAAGAGGAGGTCGAGGATACTAAGCTCGGGGATGAAGCCAAGGCGGTCTGCCCTGATCTGATAATATGGCGGCACAGGTGCAAGTGAATTGAAATCGGCATGGCGCAAATCCACGATACCTTCCGGTAACTCCTTATTATATATATGGTGTACTTCAGTGGTTATGCCGAGTAGGCGGCGAATTGTGGAATCTATTGCCGCATCATAATCTGTAATTCTCTGTCCGCATACATCCTGAGTGAAAAATTCGCGGAAATCATCCACATAAAATTCAAAGAACGGTGTGCGGCCGTATGCTGATTCAAGTGCCGTGAGATGAATGTTCCACCATCCTCCGTGAGGTGAAACAGTTGCGTCACTCCATATAGCTGAGGAGGTTGATTGCGGTTTTGCCACAGGTACAGTCAGCTCAAGCACTCCTCTGGTATCAGCGATAGCAGTACGGTGGGTGGACTTGAAACGTTTATCATACCGCATTCCGTCATGGATAAAGACATGTGGATATGATGCGAGAACCGCATAATATGCACAACTGCCGCAGTACTGCGGCGGCAATACTGCGGTCAAGTCATGGTGTATTACAAGCGGGGAATGCATGTATGGCTCAGAAGCCGGAATTGGCGTTTTTGAGTATTCTGTTCCAGCGGATGCCTCCGTTGAAAAGGCTCTTGTCCTTGTCAAATGAGATTAGCACACGCATCGGTTTGCCTACAATGTGGTCTTCCGGTACAAATCCCCAGTAGCGTGAGTCAAGTGAATTGTCGCGGTTGTCACCCATCATGAAGTAGTAGTCCATCGCAAAAGTGTAATCCTTGGCAGGTTTCCCGTCGATGTAGACAATTCCGTCTTTACCGAGGTATGCATCAGAATGACCTTCGTAATTGCGTATAACGCGATTGTAAATAAGCCAGTTACGCTCATTTAACGGTATTGTAGCTCCTTTTTTGGGAATCCATAAATCTCCGTAATCGGCACGGGTCCAGCCTGTGGAGACGATATCCGGGAACAGGAATTCATCGCTGCCGACAGGTGCTTTCACTATTGCGATGGTGCTCGGGTCACTCTTTATCTTATTCACCATCTCCTGGGTGAGTGGTGCTGAATAAACCGGCAGGTTGGCGTCAGTGTCAAAATTGTTTTCCTGAAGGAAATAGTAGTCGCTTGGTTGTATTTCGGCAGCACGCCTGTCATCCTGGGCGATACCATATTCTTCCCATTTCTGGTCAAGGAGGGGATATTTGCTCTGGAACCAGTAGGTAAACTGCACGTTTTCAGGTTGTGGAAGCGGTTTGCCGTCAATATATATGACTCCATCGCGTATTGAAATGGTTTCTCCGGGTAGCCCGACCGCACGCTTCACATAGTTGTCACGGCGGTCTACAGGACGGTACATCACTTCCCCTATTTCACTTTTATATGCCTTCAATCCTTCCCTGCCAAGCACTTTGAGGAGCGTGTAATAATCCGCTCCGGCAAAACGGCTCTGTGTGCCCGGTTCAAGCAGCTTCGGAAGCACGCTGTCTCCAGCCGGGAAGTTGAAAACAACAATATCTCCCCTCTCAACATTGCCGAAACCTTTAAGGCGCTTGTAGCTCCACTGCGGATTTTCAAGGTAACTCTTGGTGTTGATAATGGGAAGAGTGTTCTGCACAAGCGGGAAGTGGACCGGTGTCATCGGCACGCGGGGTCCGTAAGACATTTTGTTGACCCAAAGGTAGTCACCTACAAGCAATGTTTTTTCAAGCGATGAGCTTGGAATCTGGTAGTTCTGACCGATGAAAGCGAAAACAAAATATACAAGCACAAGGGCGTAGACAATCGCGTCCACCCAGCTCATTACCGCACGTACGGTCTTGTTCTTGCTTTTTTTCCACCAGGTGAATGGAATGTAGCCGGTGATATAGATGTCGAAGAGGAGGATAATAAATATAGCAACCCACCAGCTTCCAAGCCATGCCACCCATGCGAGAAACAGGGCGGCAACAATGCCGAAGCGAATCCAACGTGTGGTTTTGGTAGCGGCGACACGCTGCTTGAAATCCTCAACAAATGATTTTTTTCCGGTTGTTGCGGTAGAGTCGCTCATTTTTTGTCAGTGTTAAGAATATCGAGAAGAGCGGAATTGCTGATAAAGGAGTGCATGAGGTTGTCCATGGTAAGGAAACCGTTTTTGTCCTTAATCCATTCCGCCGCAACGACAGCTCCGAGGGCAAATCCCTCGCGGCTCTTCGCGCGGTGCTCGATAGTGATTGTGTCAACAGGCGAATCCCAGCTAATTATATGTGTTCCGGGCACTTCGCCTTCGCGCTTGTGGTTGATAAGAATCTTGTCGGCAGGCGCATCCTGCTCCTCTGTCCAGCCTGTCAATGCCGCATC
The DNA here is from genome assembly GCA_947176335.1 of uncultured Porphyromonadaceae bacterium. GTDB lineage: Bacteria > Bacteroidota > Bacteroidia > Bacteroidales > Muribaculaceae > Paramuribaculum. Next base: position 3,784 of record CAMWQE010000002.1, read on the forward strand.
GGAAGCGATGATGCCTTCGGCAAGCGAAATAGCTGTGCCGCTCGGATGATCGAGTTTATGGATATGGTGGATTTCAGTCATTTCGGGAGTGTACTGCGGGAATCCAGCCATTATTGTTGCGAGGTAGCGGTTGAGTGCGAAGAAAATATTCACTCCGAGGCTATAGTTTGAACTCCAGAAGAATGTGCGTCCGTCCTTGGAGCATATATCCTTGATTTCACCGAGGCGGTCTGCCCATGCGGTTGTGCCGGACACCACTTTCACCCCTTTTGAAAGTGCCCGGCGGCAGTTTTCAAAAGCTGTTGAGGGTGTTGTGAATTCTATAGCGACATCCGCGCTTGCAAATTCGGGTGAATCAAAATCACCGGTATTGTCCGCATCGATAATTGAAACAATCTCATGTCCGCGCTCACGGGTGATGCGTTCAATGACGTGGCCCATCTTGCCGTAGCCTATAATAGCAATCTTCATAATCGTTAAAACTGTAATATCAGGGCAAAGTTACTAATATTTCGGGTATGTGCCGCTATTTCTGGGAAATGACGGTGCCTGCAGCACTTACAGTGAGAGTCACGGGCGCACCCTCAACCAGAGGCAGGTTGTGGTCGACATGACCGACAGGCACTCCGAATGCTACCGGATATTTATATCCTTTCACCATTTCGGCAATCATGTTTTCCATGCTCCTGCCGTCCACATCCTTGCTGTACTCGGTGAAGGCTCCGACAATCAGCCCTCCGAGTGATGCAAGCACTCCACTGAGTTTCAACTGATATAGTATTCTTTCGGTTTTATAAATTGGCTCGGATATATCTTCGATAAATACAATAGCTCCCGGGCGGAAAATGTCAAATGGAGTTGAGATAAGGTCGGCAAGCACTGCAAGGTTTCCACCGATGAGGTTTCCTTTTGCTGTGCCGAACCGGTTCAAAGGATTAGGGGCAATTTTGTAAACAGGCATATTGCCTTTGAGGATATTGAACAGCGATAGTGAATCGGTGTCCTTGCCGCTGAATGTGGCTATATGCTTAGCCATAGGTGCATGGATGCTTGCTATGCCGTGGTGGTTCATCAACGCATGGAGTGCTGAAATGTCGCTATAGCCGATAATCCATTTGGGGTTATTGCGAAGCTGCAGCTTGTTCAGTTTTTCAAGGAGATGCACTGCTCCGTAACCTCCGCGGCTACAGAATATAGCCTTGACATCAGGGTCACGCAACGCCTGCGACAAATCGGTGTACCGCTCATCGGGTGTGCCGCTGAACGTGCGCCATTTGCCGAGTGCATGCGGAGCTATTTTGACATTCCAACCCTGCTGCTTAAGCACTTTCACAGCATCGGTCACATACTGGCTTTTGATGGTTCCTGCGGGGGAAACAAACACTACGGTGTCGCCCGGTTTAAGAGGCGGCGGGATTATGAGGTTATTCATCGGTTATCAGCTTACTTGTACTTTTATGCCTGCCTGCCGGATTCGGTCGGCAATACTGTTGAGTTCATCCTTTTCCACCTTGACAAGCGCCTGCTCCGGAGTCTTGCGGTCAAGTGAATAAAGCATCACTTCAGATGGATTAATCTTTTTATATGCTTCAATAAGCGCATCTATCTCTTCCGGCACCGTGTTGTCAACAGGCTGCCCATTATGCGAGCCGCGCAAAATCATTGTCTGGACTATGCAATCTTTTCCAAACCTTGCAATGCGGTCAATGACTTTTTCAGATGTGAAGTCCTTTGAATTAGGGCGGTCAATGAGGCGCATCGTTGAGGTGATTGCGGAATCAAGTTTGAGGATGTTGTTGTCCACCTTCCTGAGCGCGTCACACACCTTTTCATCGTCAAGGCGAGTTGAGTTGGAGAGGACGCTGATTTTGACATCAGGGAAATACTTGTCACGAAGCGCAACGGTATCGTCAATGATTCCGGAAAAATCGGGGTGCAGGGTAGGTTCCCCGTTTCCGGAGAAGGTAATCACATCGAGGTTTTCTCCTGCCTCTTTCATGGAGCTGAGTTTGTTTTCAAGCATCTTGCGCACCTTTTCCCTTGATGGGAGTCCGGTAGTGCCGGGTCCCTGGGCGTTGAATCCAGCCTCGCAGTAGAGGCAATCAAATGAGCATACTTTGCCGTCGTCCGGCGACAGGTTGACTCCGAGCGATGTGCCGAGCCTCCTGCTGTGTATCGGTCCGAAAATCGTTGAATGAAAAAGGACTGTCTGCATCAGTTGGTAATTTCTTTAAAAAGTTCAATATATTTTTTTGCAACCTCGTTTGATGAAAAACGTTCCCTGACGCTTTCATGGAGCGCGTTGCGGTCCACTTTTTCTTCAAGCGCCCAACGTATACCGTTTGCCACATCAATAGCGTCGCGGTACTTTGCAATGTAGCCGTCTTTCAAATGGGTGACAATATCTTTTTGACCTCCATAACCAAAGGTAACCGGAAGGCATCCTGCCGCCTGTCCCTCGATAAGTGTGCCGGGAAGGGTTTCGTACAGCGAGGTGGAGAGCACAACTTTCGAGCAAGCGTATAATGTCCTTACAGTCTCTGGGTCATTGATGCGTCCTACCCATGAATGTGGGAAGCGCAGCTTGTCAAGTACCGCGGGATTCCTCAGTGTGCCGAAGAAAACCGCTGTGCATTTGTTGGCGATATTCGGATAATTGTCGAAGAGGATATTCAGGGCTTCAATCGCATACTCAATACCCTTGATAGGGTCATCAAGGCGCGCCGCTCCCATAAGAATGAGTTTACGGGTATAGTCGATGTGGAGAAGCGGGTACTCGCCGTTGATAGCTGTATGGAAAGTATCTACCGGGAACGCGTTGTGGATAACGCGGACATTCCTGCCGGAAAGCAGGGAGCTTTCCGCACATTTTTCGGCAAGCCAATGGCTGACGGCAACAAAGTTCACCGGCACTTTATCGTAAACGCCCATCTTTTTCTTCCAGATGCGGTGGGAGAGGTCGGTTGGTTTGTCGCTGTCAAGAAGGGGGCAGCATCCGCATTGCCCGGTATATCTTTTGCATTCGTATGCGTGGTGGCAGATACCTGTGCAATTCCACATATCATGCATTGTCCAAACAATCGGCTTATTGATTTTATGCAGGGCTTCGATGCCTTTGAGCGACATGAGCCCCTGGTTAATCCAGTTCAGGCACACCACGTCGGCTGCCTTTACCCAGGGGTGCTTGTGGAGCGGGTAGCCGGTGTTTGCGATGGAAACCTTGAATAGGTTTTCACGGTTGAAACCGTTTGCGGCGAAAATCCGCGCTCTCTCCGCCATGAAATTCACTCCTCTCATAAACCGGGTTCCGACAACTGTCACCTCCTTGTCCTCACTGATTTTGGTGTAGACAATCATACGTGCGTCCACACCTTGATGACGGAGTGCATGCATCAATCTGTAGGTTACGATAGAGGCTCCTCCGAGCAAATCGCTGTTGCAGACCAGTGCTACTTTCATATACAGTACAATTATTTGTTTTCTTTCACATTGTCAATGATTGCGGGGCTGACCTCCACAATGTTGATTTTGCGGATACCGAGCCTTGCCTGCAGGTATTCGCGGAACTTTGCGGTCTGTGCGGCATTCATCTTTTCAGAGAATGAAACAAGAGCGACATTTACAGTATCGAGCCTGTTTTCAGCTATTCCGGCAAACACAGGTGCAGCAAGCGCAATGTCCTCTACCTGCGGGAAAAGGACTTTCAGTTCCGGGGATATTTTTAGAGCGACAGCGCGTGAGTCCTCCTGCTGCCGGATAGTTGAACGGAGTGAGTCGATTTCAGACTGCTGGCGTGTGATAGTGCTCTGCGCAAGCTGGTATATGTCGCTTGCCGATGAGGTCATCGAAGATCCGGTATTTACTGCATCTCCCTGCACTATGACAAGTTTTGTTCCCGCAAGGTGGTAAAACCCGAGGCGCGAGCTTAGGGCTGTGTTGAGCGAGTCGGCAGGAAGGACTTTGCCCATCAGCGCAATCCTGATGTAGCGCTCTCCGTCCTCTACATACGCATCCTTGCTAAGAACCTGAGTAGATGGAAAATTGCATTCCTTAGTAACGAAAGTGTTGGCGTTCATTACAAATTTATTTTCCTGCAACATATTGTAGGTGAGCCAGATGCTGGGGAGCATTGTAAGTATAGTGACGATATATACGATTTTGCGTACTTTGCGTGCGCGTGTGGTGTCAGCTGCAGGTACGTTTTTGTACTTGAACAGCTTTACGCCGATGAATGTGGCGAATGCGATATATATCGAGTTTATGAGGAAGAGGTAAAAAGCTCCGAAGAAATAGTTGAGCTGCCATGTTGCAATCCCATATCCGGCTGTGCAAAGCGGCGGCATAAGTGCGGTCGCTATCGCCACACCCGGGATTACATTACCTTTGTTCTTGCTTCCCAATCCGATAATTCCGGCACCACCTCCGAAAAATCCGATAAGCACATCGTAAATAGTCGGGGATGTGCGGGCAAGCAGTTCGCTATGACCTTCATTTACCGGTGAGATAAGGAAATATATGGTGGAAGCAAGTACACTGAATCCCGCCGCCATGATAAGGTTACGGAGGCATCGCCTGATTAGCGCGTAGTCGTGCACGCCTACTCCAAGCCCGAGCCCGATTATCGGTCCCATCAGGGGTGATATGAGCATCGCGCCTATAATCACCGCGGTGGAGTTGGTATTCAATCCGAGGGAGGCAATGAGTATCGCCACAATGAGGATTAGGATATTCGTGCCTCGGAATGACACTCCGTCACGGATGCCTTTTTCCGCTTCCTCCTGCGGGATAAGATCCGGGGTGAGAGTGAAGTAGTTTATAAAGAAATTTGAAAGGCGGGTGGTAAAATTGGAGTTCATATCTGACGGGTATTATGTTTTGACACAGGGATAAGCTGCCTGATGGTGAGATGCTCACGACGCAATACAAATATGACGAACAGCACCAGAAGCAGGGTGCGGAAAGAAATATTAATCCACTGCGACGAGGTTGTTGCAACAACCGCCACCCCGTAAAGGGCAAGCGCTGTGAAAAAGTATATAAGTATAGATTTTATGTCGTAGCCTATTGGGTGCTTAACTTTGCCGATAAAATAGGATAGAACCATCATTGTGCCGTAGCACGCAAGAGCCGCCCATGCGCAACCCATATAACCGAGCCGGGGAACAAGGATTATATTCAGCAGCAAGGTCACGCCAAACCCGATTAGTGAGAACCATGTACCCCAGATGGTCTTGTCGGTGAGCTTATACCAAAGCGAGAGATTGAAGAATACCCCGAAGAAAAATTCGGCAAGCATGAGCACCGGCACTACTTTCAGACCGCTGAAATATGCCGGAGAGATGAAATAGCGGAGGAAATCAAGGTAGAACATCACTCCCAGGAAAATTACCATTGCGAAAATGACGAAATATTTCATCGCGTCGCAGAATGAACGGTTGCAGTCTGCGCCGGCATTTTTATTTTGGGAGAAAATAAAGGGTTCGTATGCGAAACGGAATGCCTGAATGAACATTACCATTACAATGGCAATCTTGTAGTTCGCACCATATATGCCGAGCTGCGCCATTGCATCCGCCTTGTCCGGAAGAATCCACGGCAGAAGAATCTGCCCGAGTGTCTGGTTCATAATGCCGGCGATACCGAGAATAAGCAACGGGAAGGAGTAGGCAAGCATTTCGCGCCACAATCTGCCATTCCATTTCCATTTGAAGTGGGTGAAATCAGGAATGAGAAGTAGAAAGACAACAACGGAACTTATGAAATTCGCGAGGAATATGTAGCCGATTCCAAATGCCGGGTCGTAGAACCACTCTATTATGCCGGGTGCCTGCTCCCAAATCCAGGGGCACAGGAGGATGAAGAAGAGATTGAAACCGATATTCAACGCAATTCCTATCAGCTTGAGGGCGGCGAAGCGGTAAGGACGTCTTTTATACCTGAGGTATGAGAACGGTAAGGAGGTAAACGCATCCACAGCGACGGTTACAGCCATAAGGAGCGTGTACTCCGGATGGTCAGCACACTCCATTGCGTAGCTTACCGGGGTGAGGAAGAGTATTACAAGTACCAGAAAGGCTGTGGAGGATACGGCAATGGATGTCATTGCGGTGGAATACACCTCCATAGGATTATTGTAGCGTTCATGGTTGGCAAACCTGAAGAATCCGGTTTCCATGCCGTAAGTGAGTATGATGAGCGCCACAGCCACAATGGTATAAACGTATGTCACGACTCCATACTCGGTGGAGATGAACATATTGGTGTATAGCGGCACAAGCAGCCAGTTCAGAAATCTGCCTATGATGCTGCTGAGCCCGTAAACAGCTGTGTCCTTTGCGAGGCTTTTGACAGATGCCATGCGGATTTATATGGTTTCTTTAGTCAATTCAGTTGTCAAAGAGTGAAGATGAGGATGAATGGGCGTGCCCGAGGTGGATGTATGCCAGTTCGGTAACTTCACGTCCTCTCGGTGTACGCTTTATGAACCCTTCCTTTATAAGGAACGGCTCGTAAACTTCTTCTATAGTGCCGGGGTCTTCTCCAAGCGCGGTGGCTATAGTGCCGAGTCCCACCGGACCACCTTTGAATTTGGTGATAATGGTGGTAAGAATCTTATTGTCAATTTCATCCAGCCCGTACTTGTCGATGTTGAGCGCTTCAAGAGCGTAGCGGGCAATAGGCGGGTCTATAGTTCCGGTGCCTTTTACCTGGGCGAAGTCGCGCACACGCCTCAGGAGCGCGTTTGCGATTCGGGGAGTGCCTCGGCTGCGGAGCGCTATTTCGTGCGCCGCCTCCGGGGTGCAGGTGACATTCAGCAGAGAAGCGGAACGAAGTATTATCCGCTCAAGCACCTCGTGGTCGTAGTATTCAAGATGACAGTTGATGCCGAATCGTGCCCTTAGCGGAGAGGTGAGAAGCCCGCTTCGGGTTGTTGCCCCGATGAGGGTAAAGGGCGCGAGGGTAAGCTGCACCGACCTTGCTCCGGGCCCCTTGTCAATCATTATATCAATGCGGTAGTCCTCCATCGCCGAGTAAAGGTATTCCTCTACGACAGGACTAAGGCGGTGAATCTCGTCAATGAATAGGACATCGTTCTCTTCAAGCGAGGTGAGTATGCCGGCAAGGTCGCCGGGTTTGTCAAGCACCGGACCGGATGTCACCTTGAAGCCAACCCCGAGCTCATTGGCAATAATGCCGCTGAGGGTTGTTTTGCCGAGTCCGGGAGGACCGTGCAGCAGGAGATGGTCGAGCGCTTCGCCTCTTAGGCGGGCAGCCGCCACGAAAACATTAAGGTTTTCAACAATCTTGTCCTGCCCGCTGAAAGAATCGAACTCCGATGGGCGGAGCGCTTTTTCAATGTCTTTGTCGCGGTCGGATGCGGAGTTCCGGGCGGCTCTTATGTCGAAATCGTCTTCAGTCATTTATTATGATATGTGGAGTGCCGGGTTCGGCATATTGTAATTTTTTGTGCGAGTGTAAGTTTTCAAGTATTTCCTGCCAGCCTGAATGTCATCAAGGAGGCGGGAAATGGCTGTGGTGAGGTCTTCGCGTTGCTCAAGAAGAACGCGGAGTTCGCTCCGACACTGTTCAATGTGGCGTGGAGATGCGTCCTGACGGCGGACTTCCACATCCATGTGGTATATTTTGAGTGCGAGAATCGAAAGGCGGTCAATTGCCGATGCGGGTGTTTCGGTGTTTAAAGCCGCATCATGCAGCGGGGTGACATCTTTGTAAAGCACGCGGAAATGTTCATCAAGTTTTTCTACCATGGCGGTGCGTTCCCGGTTCGCTTCGTCAATTCTCCTTTTAAGCGAAAGTGCCTCCACTGGGTCAATTTCCGGGTCGCGGATAATATCTTCAAGATGCCACAGCACTGCATCAATCCAATGCTTTGCAAACAGGGTGTACTCAACGGTTCCTTCCTCGAATGGATTTACCGGTTCAAAATCAATGTTGTCATTCTGGTGATACCATTGCGCGGTATTCCAGAAAATACGGTTGCATTTTTCAGCGAAGTCCATAACTGACAGTCTTTGATTGGTTGTATTGTACAAAAATAGTGACAATATCCGAATTAAGCGAATTTTTGGTGTGACATTGGTGTGAAATCACACGACCAAGAGAGTCAAGGGAGAAGGCGGAAAGTGATGCGGTGCAGGGGAGAGGGTCCGTGTGCGGCAATTGCGGCACGGTGCGCCGCAGTGGGATAACCTTTGTTTATTTCCCAGGAATATTGCGGATACTGCACGGCAAGGGAGGTCATTGCTTCGTCACGATGTGTTTTCGCAAGGATTGATGCAGCAGCAATGTTTGCGAATTTCGAGTCTCCTTTAACAATTGTTGTATGCGGGATATCGCGGTATTGAGTGAAGCGGTTTCCATCGACAATGATGTGCTCCGGGCGCACTGAAAGGGAGTCAAGGGCACGGTGCATTGCGAGAATCGAAGCACGGAGAATGTTTATCTCGTCAATTTCAGCAGCAGTGACAATTCCAACTCCCCACGCGATAGCGTTACGCTCAATTACCGGACGCAATGCATCCCTTTGCTTTTCGGTAAGTTTCTTTGAATCGTTTAATAACGGATGTGAGAAATCGGGTGGAAGAATGACAGCGGCTGCGTATACCGGACCTGCAAGACATCCTCTTCCGGCTTCATCGCATCCGGCTTCAATGATTCCAGATGTGTGGCAGACGGGGAGCGGTGCAGGAGCGGGTTTCATAAGGTTACGGCTTATTCGATGAATCCGTAGCCGAATCCCTGACGGTTCACAATGTTTTTACCGTATTCGCCGAGTTTTTTCCTGAGACGCGAAATGTTTGTGTCAACTGCTCTTTCAGACGCGCTTTCCTCTTCCCATGCCTCGTGGATTATCTCCGCCCTGTCAAAGAACTGATTCCTGTGACGGAGGAACATTGCGAGAATGAGGTACTCGGTGCGGGTAAGCGATATTTTTTTGTCAGCAATGGATACCACTGAAGTTGAGAAGTCAATGGCGAGGTCTTTGTAACGCATAACATTGCTCATGCGCCTTGCAGTAGCCATACGCCTTCTGAGTACAGAGCGTATTCTTGCCACGAGTTCCCTTGCTGAGAATGGTTTGGTGATATAATCGTCAGCTCCGGCATCAAGCGCATCAACAATGCGATCCTCGCCGTCATCAGCGGAAATTACAATAAGAGGTACGTTTCTTGTCTCACTTCTATCCCTGAGTTCCCTTGCGAAGCGTATGCCGTTGAATTCGTCCTCCATGAGGTCGAAAAGGATGAGATGGTATGCTCCGAGCGAAAGCGCGAGCGCTTCCTGTGCGGAATGTGCAATGTCCACAGCGTATCCTTCGTTTTCAAACTTATATTGCAGGAGTTCGCATATCATTCCATCGGCATCTACAAGTAGAAGCCTTGCACCAAGTGGAGTTGCATTTTTTTTCTCTTCCGGCATAACGAATGAATGATAAATAGCGCGATACAATAATGCTGTAAGGTTTTCAAATGCAAATTTAACACTTAAGAACCAAGAAGAATAATGCAAAATGTAATTGTAGCCGATTTGTCACAAAAAATTAACATTTTTGTAATCCCGGCTAAAATCACTGTGTCCTTGAGCGCACCTGTTCTCTGATAGCATCCACTACATTGATGATATAATCACCAGTTTTCTCAAGGTCGGCGATAAGATCCATGTAGTATATGCCAGCCTGGTATTCGTAATGCTTGGAGTTGATATTTTCAATGTTTGCAGTGCGGAGCTGGTTGCGGAAGTTGTTGATTTCACGCTCTTTGTTGTAGGAAACGATGATTTCCTGCTCGCGTGCGTGATCTATGTTTGCAAGGAGCTTGACCATGTGGGTCATAGCGCTCTCCACATAAGTGAACATCGCATCGATGTTTGCATATATCTCTTCGTTGAAGGATACATGGCTCTGCTGCTTGCGGATGAGTATCTTTCCGGCGCCCACGCAGCAGTCGGCAATGCTTTCGATTTCGCTGACCATGCGGAGCATAGATGCGATTTTGAGCTTACCTTCATTAGACAGCCTGCCTTCGGAGCATCGGTTGAGATAGTGGGCGATTTCGATTTCCATCCTGTCGGAAATGTCCTCGTATTTCTCAAGCCGTGAGAACAGGTTAGCAAATTCTTCGGAATCGTCTTTCATGTGCACGAGCTGCTGCGCCATTCCAATCATGCGCTGCACCCTTTCTGCGAATACGGCAATTTCCTTTTCAGCCTGGGCTATATTCAACTCGGAAGCGTTCATAAGACCGCCGGAGATAAATTTGAGCTGGAATTCTTCGTCTTCCTTGTGCTTTGCGGGCACGAGTTTTTCCACAATCTTCACATACAGCCCCGTGAACCATATCATGATTGCAAGGTTAATGAGGTTGAAAACGGTGTGGAATACAGAGAGACCGATTGACACGCTCTGCTGCAATACCGCAACTTTTGCAACAACGTCATGCCCCGCCGGGAGCGAGTTGTCAAAGAGGTGGTTATAAATATCAGGCTGGGTTGCCTCGATATGTTTGACATATCCGGCAAGCGCCTCGGGATTACCTTGCCCGAGGGCTTCCGTGAGCCAGACGTTGAGGTTGACAAAGGGATAGAAGAGGAAAAGCACCCAGATGGTACCGAGGAGGTTGAATAGCAAGTGCCCCATCGCAGTTCGTTTTGCCGCGACATTACCGCTCATAGATGCGAGAATCGGAGTAATGGTTGTGCCTATGTTGCTACCGAGCACTATAGCGCAGGAGAGGTCGAAGTTAATCCATCCCTTGCTACACATAATCAACGTGATAGCGAATGTTGCCGCAGATGATTGTATCACCATTGTGAGCAAGAGCCCGACAGCGAGGAATATCAAGACTGAGCCGAAGCCCATGGTGGTGTAGCGCTGCAGGAAGGCAAACATTTCGGGGTTGCTCTGAAGGTCAGGCACATATTTGCTAATCATGTCCAGACCCATGAAAAGGAATGCGAAACCAATCAGGAACTCACCGATGGACTTGTTACGGCTCTTTTTAGTGAACAGGAGTGGGATTGAAAGACCGATAAGGGGGAGGACAAATGCCGATATATTGACTTTGAACCCGAACAGGGCAATCACCCATGCGGTAAAAGTAGTGCCGACATTTGCACCCATAATCACAGCCATAGACTGGGCGAGTGACATGAGCCCGGCGTTTACGAAACTCACCACCATGACGGTGCTTGCCGAGGAGCTTTGGATTAATGCTGTAATAAGGAAACCGGTGAGTGTGCCGGTGAACCGGTTTCTTGTCATTGCAGAGAGGATGTTGCGCAGACGGTCACCTGCCGCTTTCTGCAATCCTTCACTCATCACTTTCATGCCGTAAAGGAACAATCCTACGGCACCTAACAGACCAAGAAAGTCTAAAAAGCTGTAACTCATGTAATGTCGTAACAGGGGTTATGTTTCGAACACAAAGATAAAACAAATCTTTGGTTATTGTAAAAATCTGTTATTTTTTTGTGCAGGAAATTTTGCTTGCCCCGGTCCGGGACTCAATACACCTATATTATATTAGGATATTATAATAGGAGCAGGTGGAGCGGAATCAAATGTCGCGGTGGATGATGAAGGAAAGGATTGATTCGAGCGCCTGGCGGTTCGGTCCTTCGGGATAGTTCAGGAGTTCTTTGCGCGCTTCTTCACCCAGACGGTGCATGGTCGCATAAGCGTAGTCAATACCTCCAGCCCGTTTAGCAAATTCAATAAGGGTAGCGATTTCTTCTGTTGAAAGTTCCTCTTTTTCAATCAGGCGAAGCATGTCGGCTGTTTCGGGGAGGTCAGTGCGCGACAAGGCGTAGAGCAGCGGAAGTGTTATTTTACCTTCGCGGAGGTCGTTTCCTGTGGGTTTTCCGATTTTTTCATCGGAGAAATAGTCAAAAATATCATCCTTTATCTGGAAGCAGAGCCCGAGCAGCTGTGCGTAGCGGCGCATAGGTTCTATCTGTGATTCGGGAGCGGAAACGGCAAATCCTCCCATTTCCACACAGCTGACAAAGAGCGATGCGGTTTTACGGCTGATTACAGTGAAATAAGAGTCCTCGTCAAGGCGATGGTTTCGCGCATTGTAAATCTGGTCGATTTCTCCTATTGAAAGCAGCTTGCCGAGGGTAGCCAGGGAATCGACAATGCGGATATCACCGGTGGAGATAGCCTGCCGTAGGGCGCTTGACACAAAGAAGTCGCCGACAAGCACCGCGATATGGTTGTCCCAAATGCTGTTGATAGTAGGTTTTCCTCTCCTGAGTTTTGAATCATCCACAACGTCATCATGTATAAGAGATGCGTTGTGGAGCATTTCAACAGCTGCCGCCGATGCTATGACTTTCGGTGAAACCTGTCCGAGGAGTTTTGCAGTGAGAATGACGAGAATAGGTCTGATTAGTTTCCCTTTTGTTTGAAGGTATCCCTCCACCACATTAGTCATGAGGGGATTAGATGAACATAGAGCGTCGCTTATGCAGCGTCGCAGCTCTTCAAGTTCAGGCGCAATTTCGCGCTGGATTGCCTTCAGGTCAGTCATTCTACATGAAATGATGTGCAAAGGTAGTAAAAAATCAATTAATATCGGAAAAATAAGGGCAGCCGCGTGATATTGCAGCTGCCCTTTATCATAACTTGCAGAATTTGCGGTTTTAATCGCGGTTGTTTCCGAAGAAACGGAGAAGGTAGAGGAAGAGGTTGATGAAGTCGAGGTAGAGGGATAGTGCGCCGATTGTTGCGAGCTTAGATGTTGTCTCCGCAGGTGCCATAGCAGCCATCTGTTTGATTTTCTGTGTATCCCAAGCGGTGAGGCCGATGAAGATGAGCACTCCGGCAGCAGAAATAATCCACTCGAATGTGCTGTTAGCCCAGAAAATGTTCACAACGCTGCAAATAATGAGCCCGAAGAGCGCCATAATGAGGATTGACCCCCATTTTGTGAGGTCCTGCGATGTGAAGTAGCCATAGATGCTCATAGCGCCGAAGGTGCCGGCGGTGATGAAGAAAGTTTTTGCGATTGACACCTGGGTGTAAACGAGGAAAATGGGGAATAGCGCCAGCCCGTTTACAACGGCGAAGATGTAAAACAGCAGTGATGCGGTGCCGGAGCTGAGTTTGTTTATCGCGCCTGAAATAGCGAATACGAGTATAAGCTCGACGATGAGCACACCCCACATGAACGCGCGGCTGCTGAAGAAAATCTGCTGCACGGCATGGGAGCTTGCGCAGAAGAGCGAAACGAATGCGGTTACGAGAAGTGCAAGAAACATCTTGACGTAAACGCGCTTCATAACCTGAGACACTTTCGAGTCGAGAGCGGCTCCGGTCTGGTTGTAATAGTTCTGATATCCGTTCATAATTGTTTTTATGTTTATTGATTTGAGAGTTTGGTTAATTACATTCTTTCGGGTACTTTTATGCCGAGGAGACCCATAGCCGTGCGGATGGTGTCCGCGGTCACAGCCGAGAGTTCAAGCCTCATCGAGCGAACGGCGGGATCCTCCTCCTTGAGTATTGAACAGTCGTGGTAGAACTGGTTATACTCCTTCACGAGGTCGTAGGCATAGTTGGCGATAAGTGCCGGGCTGTAGCTTCTTCCAGCTTCCTGTACAACCGACGGGAAGTCGGCGAGGCGCTGTATGAGGGTGATTTCCCTCTCCCCGGGTTTGACTCCGGTGAAGCCGGTCATGTCCATTCCCGCCTCCTGAGCTTTGCGAAGCACCGAGCGGATGCGCGCGTAGGTGTACTGGATGAATGGACCGGTGTTGCCATTGAAATCAATGGACTCCTTCGGGTTGAAGGTCATGTTTTTGCGGGGGTCAACTTTCAGCAGGAAGTATTTGAGTGCTCCCAGACCGACAATCTCCGTTATTTCATCCACCTCTTCAGGAGTGCATCCGTCAAGTTTGCCAAGTTCCTGGCTGACGGTCTTGGCGGTGTTAACCATTTCATCCATCAGGTCATCCGCGTCAACAACAGTGCCCTCGCGGCTCTTCATCTTGCCTTCGGGCAGCTCGACCATGCCGTAGGAGAAATGCACGAGATCTTTGCCCCATTTGAATCCGAGACGGTCAAGGAGGAGAGACAGCACCTGGAAGTGGTAGTTCTGCTCGTTGCCGACCACATATATCATTTTGTCAATTGGGTAGTCCTGATAGCGGAGCTTAGCTGTGCCTATATCCTGGGTCATGTAGACAGATGTACCGTCGGAGCGGAGCAGGAGCTTATGGTCGAGTCCCTGCTCGGTGAGATCCGCCCATACAGAGCCGTCCTCTTTCTTGTACATGAGCCCTTTCTCAAGTCCTTCAAGCACTTTAGCCTTGCCTTCGAGGTAGGTATCGCTCTCGTAATATATCTTGTCGAAACCCACTCCCATGCGGCGGTAAGTCTCATCGAAACCGTCATAGACCCATGAATTCATGGTAGCCCAGAGGTTTCTCACCTCTTTGTCGCCAGCCTCCCATGCGCGGAGCATGGCGCGCGCTTCCTGCATGAGCGGTGAAGCGGCTTCCGCCTCCTCCTTGGTCATTCCCTGTGCTTCGAGCTGCTTCACCTCATCTTTGAAGTGGCGGTCAAACAGCACATAGAAGTCGCCGATAAGGTGGTCGCCCTTCTTACCGGTGCTTTCCGGTGTGGCGCCTTCACCCCACTTTTTCCATGCGAGCATGGATTTGCAGATGTGGATGCCACGGTCGTTTACAATATTGGTGCGCACAACATTGTTACCGCAAGCTGCAAGAATACGGCAAAGGCTGCTTCCGAGGAGAATGTTGCGCACATGGCCGAGGTGGAGCGGCTTGTTGGTGTTGGGTGAGGAGTATTCCACCATGACAAGCGGTGAGTCGGGTGTCTGCGGCGTGATGCCGTAGTCTTTCTGCTGCGCGATGTGCTCCAGCACGGAGGTCCAGAATGTGGGTTCTATGGTAATGTTCAAGAATCCCTTTATGACATTGTATGATGCAACAGCCGGCTCGTTGTCAACCAACCAGTCGCCAATCTCCTTGCCGACAGCTTCCGGTGACTTGCGCGCAACTTTGACCCAGGGGAAAACCATCACTGTAAGGTTGCCTTCAAATTCTTTTTTGGTAGTCTGCGGAGTGATTGTTGAAGGGTCGGTGTCAACTCCGTAAAGCTCCTTTACAGCTTTTGCGACTCCTTTTGCAATAATATCGTCGATAGACATTTCGGTTGTATTCTTGTTTTGGTTTTGTTCATTCGGCAGGGCACTGCTCCTGCACGCATTTTAAGAATGCAAAAATAATAATAATTCCGCTATGTGCCTTAAAAAACGCTCTTACAATGCCTTTTGTTTGCAGCTTTTTTAAATAGGACGGGTAGCGATGTTTGCTGGCGGGGATAATGTAATCGGTTGTTTTATTGAGCAATAACGTAATATATACCGGTTGATGGTGCGGGGGATGCCAATTCCGGCGAAAACTGATCAGTCTTGCCTGCGGGCGTGGTAAGACAGCTTTCGGTGACCGATACGGCAATACAGGCATTTGCGCTGCTCGCAGTAGTTGCGCCTCAGTTGGATTAGCCCTTGTGAGGTAAAAGCATCCCTCACTTTTATGCCTGAACGCTCAAACATCTCCACTATTGTGTTGCGCTCCGGTTTTATCGCATGGAGCATATCTATAGCGCGGTCTATCAATGTATTGTTGCCATGTGTCATGCCGTAAGCCATGATAAGCGGCACAACGACGTTTATCACCATCACCAGGGCGGAGCTGCGGCTTAGCGCGGTGGAATTTCTTCCGGATTCCGCGCCGAATGAAAAACGGCTTTCCCAGTATGGCGTAAGCTCCGGGGTGAAAAGCGAGCAGGCGTTGTCAACATCCGTGAGATCGAGGATTCTGCTCATCATCCTGAAGCCGCCGTGGAGCATTGCGGCGAGTGTGGCGATGCGCCTGTGCGGGAAGTTTGCGGGACGGATGCGTGCCATTTTCCAGCCGAGGTTTTCCGGTTTCTTCAACCCGAATTTTGTGGCAAGAAATTCGTATTCTTTGGCAAGGTGCGCCGCATAAGTGTCGATAGCGGTTGCGCGGGCGTTGAGCAGACCGCTTTGCCCGAAAAGAAGCGCTTCCACCGCTGTAAGGTTGTCGCTGTGCTTGCCGATGAAAATCAGGGGCAGGCTCAGTGCAAGCCTCTCAAACGGTTCTCCGTTGATTCCGAAACCCAGCCCTCTCGCCACTGTCACATAGCAGGTCTGCTCCCAGTCCCCGTTAAACCGTGAGCGTATGTCTTCAATCCTCTCTACTTTCTGGTAAATGCGCTCGTATGCGAGGTTGGAAATCCAGTCGGTGAGATATAGGGCGGGCAATGACTCAATTTCATTCCGGCAGGGTAGATCGATGTCCGCTCTCCCTACCAGGTCGCTGTAGCGTGAATTTAAGCCGGGGTCGCAAGGCATCCTCATCTGGGGGATAACCTGCCCGTCCGGGCGGCGTATCACGGCATCGTCCCTGTCGACAACGTGAAGTATCACAGAATCGTATGCCGGGTCTGAATCATGTTTATGCCTGTGCCAGTCGCTGGCGCGGTAATGGATTTCCACGTTTCCAACCCATGTTTCACCTCCTATCGTCACTTTGGCGTTGAAAAAGTCCGGACCGGCGTCCGTGTTCAGCAGCCCCGGGTCGAGCACCTCTATTTTTTTGCCGTCCACGGTGCGCATCTCGGCTATGGGCCATAGACGCTGCTGCCATACGTATTGCATTAGTTTTTCCATCGTGGTGCGGTGCAAAAAAGTGGGATACGAGACAAATGTACGCAAAAGCCATAGATTTTATGTACTTTTGTGGAAGAAACTTAGAAATATGCAACCGATTTTTTTGATAGGATACATGGGGTGTGGCAAATCCACCCTCGGACGCAATGTGAGCAAACTCACCGGCATAGAATTCATTGATTTGGATTCTTACATCGAAGGGCGCTACCATGCTTCGGTCCGCGAGCTGTTTGCCGAGCGCGGCGAGGAAGGGTTCCGTGACCTGGAGCGGAGGATGCTCCATGAAGTAGCGGAGTTTGAGGATGTGGTGGTGGCATGCGGAGGAGGCACTCCCTGCTTTTTTGACAACATGGACTATATGAACTCAAAGGGTACCACCGTGTTTCTCAACACATCCCTGCCTAAACTCCACACCCGCCTGATGCGCGGACGCCACAAGCGCCCGCTTATAGCAGACAAGGGTGACGAAGAACTGAAAGAGTTTATTGTTGCCGCGCTCGAAAAGCGTATGCACCATTATTCCAAAGCAAAAATCAATTTCGCCGGTGACCTGCTGGAAAATGAGTGTGAAGTTGCAGATACCGCGCGTCGTTTTATCTCACTGCTAAACCTTACTGAAAAATGAAAACAGACAGCGATTTCGGTGCGGTGCCGATGCCGCAACCGGCTGCGGTTGCTACCTCCCACCGCCACATGACTATAGGGCTCCCTGCGAGCAATGCCCTCAACGAGCGTAGGTTTCCTCTTACCCCTGAAGCGGCGGGAATGCTTGTGGAAAAAGGTTACACGGTAAAGATAGAGGAGGGTGCCGGCGCGCCTATACATTACACGGACAATGCATATTCCCGCGAGGGCACTCAGGTTGTCAGCCGCTCTGAGGCGCTTGGATGTGACATGGTCATTCACCTTGCCCCGCTTTCCTGTGGCGATATAAGGCAGATGCGCCGCGGGGCTGTGCTGCTGTCACTGCTGTCTAAATGCAACCGCACTAAGGAGTCGGTAAAGGCTCTTCTGGATCGTAATATAATTAATGTGGCTCTTGATTTGGTGGAGGACCGCTATGGCAATACCCCTTTTGCTGACATTCTCTCGGAAATTGACGGCAGGGCTGCTCTTGCGGTTGCAGGGTCGCTCCTTGCGGACTCGGTGCATGGCAAGGGTATTCTGCTCGGTGGAGTGGCAGGTGTCATTCCTTGCGAAACAACTATTATTGGCAGCGGTATCAGTGCGCGTGCGGCGGCGATAGCGGCATCCGGAGCGGGTTCGACAGTCCGGTTGTTTGACAATGACATTTACCGCTTGCGTGAGGCTACCCGTGAACTCGGCACATGCGCGGTTGGTTCGGCGCTTCATCCGAGGGTGCTCCGCAGCGCATTGCGCAGCGCGGATGTGGTGGTATTCACCCAGATGTCGAATCCACCGGTGTTTGACGCAGAGGCTGTAAGCGAAATGAAGAAAGGTGTAATTATTTTTGACCTTACCAATGATTGCGGCTCTGGCTTCCCCTCGCTTCCCACTGTGGATCTTGCAATGGCATCGCCGACCGGGCCGGAGGGGATGAGGTGCTGCTATGTCCATGCCGGGAGTGCTGTGCCGCGAACGGCGGCAATGGCTCTAAGCAATACCTTGCTCACATTTATGGGCGATATTTCGGTTTGTGACGGGGTGATGAATGCGTTGAAAATGCTTCCCGGCATACGGAAAGGCGCAGTCACTTTCATGGGCAAGGCTGTAAATGCCGCTGTTGCGGAGATTGCAGGAGTGAGAAGCCGTGATATAAATATCTTCCTAACCCTCTCCTGATTCTGCGATGGGAAAAAAATATTATGTAGTGTGGGCGGGACATGATACCGGAGTGTTCGATTCATGGGAGGAGTGCAAGGCTCTTGTAGAGGGTTTCCCAAATGCTAAATACAAGGCGTTTCCGAGTATGGATGCGGCTATTGCGGCATATCGCGGCGATAGTTCCGATTCCGGCATTGACATACTTAAGGCGATAGCGCAGAGGCCGGTGATAAGTGTGAACTATGATGCTTTTCCGGAAATAGACAAAACAGGCATTGCCGTAGATGCGGGTTGCCGGCGTAATCCCGGGCCGGTGGAGTACCGCGGGGTGAATCTTGAAACCGGAGAGGAGATTTTCCATGTGGGGCCGCTTGAAGAGGGCACAAATAACCTGGGCGAGTTTCTTGCCATTGTCCATGCACTTGCATTGCTTGAAAAGCAGGGTAGAAGCGGAGTCACGGTTTATTCGGACAGTAAGACCGCGATGGCGTGGGTGCGGGACAGACGTGTAAAAACCACTCTCGCCCCAACGCCCGGAAATGAGAAAATCAGGGCGTTGGTATCAAGAGCGGCTACCTGGTTGGCTACCCACACTCCTCAAAACCACGTTACAAAGTGGCGTACAGAGGAGTGGGGGGAAATTCCTGCGGATTTCGGCAGGAAAGGTTAGTATTATTTACCCTGTTGTGACTTGAGAAGGTCGCGGATTTGTGTGAGAAGCACTTCCTCCTGAGTGGGTTCCGGAGCGGGTGCGGGAGCTTCTTCCTCTTTTTTCTTGCGGCTCATCTGGTTGATGAACTTGATCATGATGAAGATACAGAAGGCAACGATGAGGAAGTTTACGATAGTCTGGATCCATGTACCCCAGTTGAGGGTCACCTCGGGTTTGATAATCTCTGTTCCGTCCATGACAGCTTTCTGGACCACCCATTTGTAGTCTGTGAAGTTGATGCCGCCGGTTGCAACGCCCACAAGAGGCATGATGAGGTCATCTACAAGTGAAGAAACGATTTTGCCGAAAGCGGCACCGATAACTACGCCGACAGCCATGTCTATGACGTTGCCGCGCATTGCGAATTCCTTGAATTCTGTAAGTAATTTAGCCATGTGATGTTTTTGGTTGGGTTAAGGGTCCGGGGTGTAGCCCGATAAAACGATAACAAAAATATATAAAAGAATGTTCCCGCAGAGGCAACAAACAATAAAAACATTCTTGCAATCAGGCAAAATCTCAATTCTATTGCTATTTTTGCAGAAAAATGAATAACTCGTAATCACATGACAAAACGCAATCTTTTTTCAGCGCTTGCGCTCTTTGCGGCATCAGCCATGTTTGCTGCCGCTCCCAAGTACATATTTTATTATATAGGTGATGGCATGGGCATGGGCCAGGTAATGGCTGCGGAAGCATATAACCGTACTGTTTCCGGAAATTCCACCCCGTTGCTCATGATGCAGTTTCCGGTTGCATCTGTGGCGACAACATATTCGGCATCATCGCCTGTGACCGATTCCGCGGCGGCGGGTACAGCACTGTCAACCGGAAGCAAGACCAAAAACGGCATGCTTGGCATGGATGCTGACACTGCCAATGTCACTTCTGTTGCAAAACAGCTTTTCGATATGGGCTACGGTATCGGGCTTGTCACTTCTGTGGCGCCGGATGACGCTACACCGGCTGCTTTTTACGCCCATGTGCCAAAACGCTCAATGTACTACGAAATTGGCAAACAGGCTGCGGAATGCGGATATGATTTTATCGGGGGTGCGAATCTTCGCGGCGCAAAGGGCAAGGATGGCAAGCCGACCGACCTCGTCGAGTCATTCCATAAAAACGGAGTGGATATCGTCCGTGGCATTGATGCCCTCAATGCAAGCAAGTCGAAGAGAGTGCTGCTTCTCAATACCGACACTGTCACCCTCAATGACATAGGCTATACAATCGACTCGATTCCAGGAGTGCTTACGCTTCAGGACATGACAGCGGGTTGCATAAGTCATCTTGGTAAAAACGGTCACGATAAGTTTTTCATGATGGTTGAAGGTGGAAACATTGACCATGGAGGGCACTCCAACGATGCCGGCTGCGTAATAAAAGAGGTGTTGAACTTCCAGAAAGCTATTCAGGCAGGCTATGACTTCTATCTGGCGCATCCGGATGAAACACTCATAGTCATTACAGCTGACCATGAAACCGGGGGTATGGGTCTGGGCAACAATGCCGTTGGCTATGACCTCAGGCTGAAAGCATATGACAGCCAGAGGATATCCAAGGACCTTTTTGATGACTATTGCAGGGATTTGGTGAAAAGCGGAAACATTCCCACATGGGAGGAGATGCAGGAGTTCCTGCAAGAAAAGCTTGGATTCTGGGGTGCGGTACCTCTCTCGGAGAAGCAGACCGAAAAACTGCGGGAGGCTTATTCCAAGTGCTTTGAAAGAAATGAGGACACCACAGAGAAAACACTCTATAATAATTTCTATGGTTTCTCGTCTGATGTGTTCAAGACCCTTGATTCAAAAACAGGAATTGGGTGGACCACTAACGGGCACTCCGGTGGGCTCGTGCCTGTTTATGCCGTTGGAGTGGGTGCTGAAAAATTCGCCGGGTTCAATGACAATACGGATATTCCGCAAATTATCCGCAGTTTGGTTGGAATTGAGTGACTTTGTGTCAAAAAAATCCCAAATTGATTTAACTTTTGTCATTCAGTTATCACAACATCCAAAATAATTTAGTAATTTTGTGACGCGGCATACAATATATTGCCGTGAACCAGAACATAGACACTATAATTCATAACCCAATTATATTTTTTACAAATTATGACAAAAATAGGTATTAACGGTTTCGGCCGCATCGGTCGCTTCGTTTTCCGTGCTTCAACCAAGAGAGACGACATTGAAGTAGTTGCTATCAACGACCTTCTTCCCGTAGATTACATGGCTTACATGCTCAAGTATGACACCATGCACGGTCGCTTCGACGGTACTGTTGACTACGATATGGACAAGAGCCTCCTTATCGTTAACGGCAAACCTATCCGTGTAACTGCTTGCAAGAATCCCGCTGAAATCGGTTGGGGCGAAGCTGGTGCAGAATATGTTGTTGAATCAACAGGTCTCTTCCTCACAAAGGAGAAAGCACAGGCTCACATCGAAGCTGGTGCTAAGTATGTTGTTATGTCTGCTCCTTCCAAGGACGATACCCCCATGTTCGTTTGCGGTGTAAACGCCGACACATACGCTGGTCAGCAGTTCGTTTCTAACGCTTCTTGCACCACTAACTGTCTTGCTCCTATCGCTAAGGTGCTCAATGACAAGTTCGGTATCAAGGAAGGTCTTATGACAACCGTTCACTCTACAACCGCTACACAGAAAACTGTTGACGGTCCCTCTATGAAGGACTGGCGCGGTGGTCGTGCTGCTTCTGGCAATATCATCCCCTCTTCTACAGGTGCTGCTAAGGCTGTAGGTAAAGTTATCCCCGAACTCAACGGCAAGCTTACCGGTATCTCTATGCGCGTCCCCACTCTCGACGTTTCTGTTGTTGACCTCACCTGCAACCTCGAGAAGCCCGCTACTAAGGCTGAAATCTGCGCTGCTATGAAAGAAGCTGCTGAAGGCGAACTCAAAGGTGTACTCGGCTACACTGAGGACGCTGTTGTAAGCTCTGACTTCCTCGGCTGCCCCCTCACCTCTATCTTTGACGCTAACGCTGGTGTATATCTCACCGACAACTTCGTTAAAGTTATCTCTTGGTATGACAATGAGATCGGTTACTCAAACAAAGTGCTTGACCTCATCGCTATCATGAAAAAATATAACGGCTAATTGATAGATTACCTTATATTAATGGGTCGCGGGTTTCCGCGGCCCTTTTTTATTGTCTGACCCCTATAGGCATTTGCCAATTATCCGGTATATTGTATCCCCTGTTGCATCTATTGCCATGTATGGATTATCTATCTGATAATTAATGTTTTACCCCCCCCCCAGAGCATCGTTAAAAATGTTTAATTGCTAAATTGTATAGGAATATCTGCCTATATTTACATCCATAATAGATGCTTTAGCCACGGATAGTAAGTATGTACCGGCAAAGACCCATAAGGTTTATCGTTGCGTTGTTTTTAGTCATTGTTGCATTCAACCGGGCAACCTCGGCCGAAAGCGACAGCATGATTATAGCAATGAAGAATTTAATAAATCGGGCGCAGACGTTTCATGAAAGGATGCCTCGGGAAAAGGTCTATGTTCATCTGGACAATACCGGATATTACGAAGGAGATAAAATAGGTTTCCAATGCTATGTGGTTGATGGGCTTAGCAATGCTCCGACTCGGCTTAGCCGCACGTTGTATGTGGAGTTGCTGAATCCGCGTGGAAAAGTTGAGGCAAAACAGATTTTGAAAATTGATAATGGGAGGTGTTACGGAACGTTCAATCTCAATCATCTTCCGTTCTATTCCGGG
The DNA here is from genome assembly GCA_947176335.1 of uncultured Porphyromonadaceae bacterium. GTDB lineage: Bacteria > Bacteroidota > Bacteroidia > Bacteroidales > Muribaculaceae > Paramuribaculum. The sequence goes on from CAMWQE010000002.1 coordinate 26,786, forward strand.
TTTTATGAAATCAGGGCTTTTACGAAGTATATGCTGAATCTCGGTGATGCCGCAGTGTTCTCCAGGGCGATTCCGGTATTCTCGGCGCCTAAGCATGCCGGTGATTTTTCCGAAAAGAAAATGGAACGGGCAATATCTAAATACCCCGGAGCGCGGCCTGTCACAAAGGCTGGCTCAAATGTGGCAATGAGATTTTTTCCGGAAGGGGGTGCGCTTATCGATGGAGTTCGCTCAAGGGTTGCGTTTGAGCTTACAGGACGCTACGGCGTGCCTCTTGAGGGTAGCGGGAAGATTATTGATGAGTCGACCGGGCAGGTGATCGCAGGCATACAGCCTGTCCATGAGGGTAGAGGCTTCTTTGAGATAACACCGAATGCTTCTGGCAACTATAGGGCGGTAATAACTTGCGGCAATGACAAGAGTGAACACAAGTTCAAGCTGCCTCAGGTTCGTGAGAGCGGTGTCGGTCTTACGGTGGACAATATATCGGATCCGGATAGCATTTTTGTGACTGTACGACCGAGGCACGGTGCAGGAGTGCCCCCTATCGCAGGTGTGGCAGTGACTTCGCGTGGAGCCTTATGGTCTTATTCCTTGGTAAACCTTAATAAAGAGAGGAGGCTGAAATTAAGCAGTAAGGAGATGCCGTCGGGTGTATCTGTCATATCCCTGTTCGCGCCGGATGGGCAAACATTGGCAGAAAGGATGATATTCATAAACAACGGAGGATTTGGAAGTATATCGGCTTCTTTAGACAAAAGCGTGCTACAACCACAAGGTAAAGTCATTCTGGATCTTGCTGCTGTTGATGCCGATGGAAACCCTGCATCGCACCTGCCTGTTTCGGTCTCGGTTATCGATGGCGACAATGCGGTAGACCATCAGGGTGGTATGCTCTCCGACCTTCTTCTCATGTCTGAAATCAAAGGGTATGTACGCAATCCCATGCAATATTTCCGTGAGGACTCTGAGAGTTCAAGGCGAAATCTTGATTTGCTGATGATGGTTTTAGGCTGGAGATGCTATTCCTGGGAAGAGATGGCTGGCATAAATCCAATCAATCTCAAATATTATCCGGAAGAGGCTATTGATTTGGATGGTAAAGTTGTTTCTTTTGTGCGTGGAATTCCAAAAGCCGGTGTCGATGTCTCGGTTATGGTTTCCGAGAAGGATGCAAGGGATTCGCTCAGGCAAAGTTTTACCGATCTCCTGACCACAGACAGTTGCGGGCATTTCAGATTGAGTTATGATTTTAAAGGGAAGTGGAGCCTCGTGATGTCCGTCAGTGAGAAGGGCAAGAAAAAAGATTACCGCATGATTCTGGATCGCCTTTTCTCGCCAGCTCCCCGCAAATATGAGCCTGAGGAGATGATGGTGGAAAGTTTTTCCGCAGATAATTCTCCGGTAATTACACCTATGAGCGAACTCGACTCAATAAAGAGCGAGGAAGAGGTGGAGCAGATTTTGAAACACATGGATGATTCACTCTCGACAAAGACAGTCCGGCTCGATGAGGTTGTTGTTAAAGGGAAAAGGAGTGATACCTATAAGGCGCGTTCCAAATCGTTGGTATATTACGATATGCAGGAGGAGTTGGGTGACTTGGTTGACCAGGGTGAGGTTATAAGCAAGGATTTGTTCGATGTGCTCAAAAGTATCAATCCAAATTTTCATAAACAATATAATGGAGGTGAGGAGAAGGTCAGGTATAAGGCAAAAGAGCCCCTTTTCGTAATTGATTATAAGGTGACTTATGAAAGTGATTCAATGAATTATACCTTATTGTATCCGGAAGGCATAAAGTCAGTATTTATCACCGAGGACCCGGTTATTATGGCGAAATATGCGGATCCGCTGCATTATACCCCGTTCACGGTTGACGGAAGATATGGATGTGCTGTGTTGATTGAAACCTTTCCGGAGAACAGGAGTCCTTCCGTGAAAGGCACTCGCCTTCAGGTTATAGAGGGATATACTGTTCCGGGGGAATACCGTAATGTCGATGAAGAAAGTATGTTGGAGAATCCGGATTTCCGGCGTACTCTCTATTGGAATCCTTTGCTGACAACCGATTCTGACGGTAAGGCTCGTGTTGAATTTTTCAACAACCCGACTTGCCGTAACATTCGCATCAGTATTCAGGGAGTTGCTGATGATGGCACTATTTTCTCGTACTGAAAAAGTCTATAACCCGACTCTTATCTTCTGTTAAGAAAGTGTTTTTGGTGAACTCCTGTAATCCTGTATAGTTTTATCTATATGGAAAACAGTTCACCGAATGATTCGACAGCTCTTCTTGCTGTGACTCCCCAGGGGGTAGAGGCTTTTCTCTCCGGCAAGATGGTGGAGGGCATAGGACCGGTCTATGCCCGCAAGCTGGTTGCGGATTACGGGACGGATGTTGTGAAGCGTTTGCGGGATGAGCCGGAAACAATCACCGGCATTCCCGGGCTCGGCGCATCGCGAATTGCAACTGCATCGCAGAGCCTCTCTCAGATCACCCGACCGTTGGACCTGTTGATGTTTCTCTATTCCTACGGTATCAAAGATTTGTTCATTGACCGCATATTCGGCAAATACAGGAGTAAGACTCGTGAAGTTGTGGTCGAGGATCCCTATCAGATGGTAGAGGATGTGTGGCAGCTTTCTTTCTTCACAGCCGATAAAATTGGCAAGGCTTTAGGCATAGCAGCTGATGACCGGCGTCGGTTGCGTGGTGCTTTGCTGACGGCAGTCAAGCATTATGCTGAAAATGGCAATCTTTTCGCGACTCCGGAGCAGGCGGTTGAGTATGCGGCTGAAATATCAGGGATAGACGTGGAAAGGTTTCCTGCCGCGGTTGATTCTTTGGTTGCTGACGGACGGCTCGTCAGCAGCCGGGGTGGATTATACCTTCCGGTTTACTACAATGCCGAGCGAAACGGGGCGCGTAGGCTTCTTGCTCTTGCCTCGGCTCCGGTGAGTACTGATGCGGAATTGGAACTGCCGCGTTTTGACATAAATGGCAATGAGTATTCTCCGAAGCAGCGGGAGGCAATGCGCATGGCGGTGGAGCATCCTGTTATGGTGCTTACCGGTGGTCCAGGTTCGGGAAAAACTACCGTGCTTAAAGGCATTCTTGACTATTTTTCTAAGATTGGGCTGAAATTCACTCTCGTAGCCCCTACTGGACGTGCGGCAAAGCGAATGTCAACACTCACGGGGTATGATGCGCAGACTATACATCGGTTGCTTGGCTACAGCCAGGGGGAAGGCTATCATAACAAGGCGATAGACACAGATGTGCTTGTAATAGATGAGGGCTCGATGATGGAGCAGGTATTGTTCGACCATCTTCTTGAAGCTGTCAAACCGGGTACAAGGATAATAATGGTAGGGGATGTTGACCAGCTTCCGGCTATCGGTGCAGGAGACGTTATGAGGGACTTGATAAAATCCGGTGTAGTGCCTGTGGCGCACCTTGATGAGAATTTCCGTCAGGAAGCGGGAAGCCTTATCGCGGCAAACGCTATGGCAATCAATCAGGGTAAAATGCCCGATGCACATGAAGTGGAGGATTTTATGATTGTGGAGGAGAAAGGTGTGCCGGCGATACATGACCGCATCCTTTCTCTTGTAAGCGAAGAAATCCCGGCAAAGTACGGTATTGCTCCTGCTGAAATACAAGTGGTGACACCGCAGCAACTCGGACCGCTTGGGGCTCGCCAGTTGAATGTGGACATCCAGAACCGTCTTAATCCTGATGCACCCGGAATAAGGCGTGGTGCAAGTATCATGAGGATTGGTGACCCGGTGATGCAGACAGCAAATTCCCGTGAACGCGGATTATACAATGGGGAAATCGGGCGCATAGTGGAGGTTGATCCGGAAGAGAAATTTCTGGTAGTGGAATTTTCGGGAGGTCGCCGCTCGACTTACCTGCGCTCTGAGCTCAATGAACTCGTGCTTGCGTATGCAACAACTGTGCATAAACTTCAGGGTTCGGAAGTTGAATATATGGTGATGCCCCTATCCATGTCGCATCGACCGATGCTTTACCGCAACTTGCTATATACCGGAGTCAGCCGCGCCCGGAAACTGTGCGCGCTTGTCGGGGAGGAGGAGGCTATCCGTTATGCTGTCGGCAATAATCGTGATTCCACCCGCAACTCCAATTTCAGCTCCCGCCTCAACTCCGGCGCAACGCATCATCTCGGATAGTTTATGAAAACCAGATAGGAGCCTTTGGCGTGAATGGTAAAACTGTCGGCGGTGGTTTCATTTAATGTTCCCTGCCACCAGCTGTCGAAATCACGGATGGGGTAGCGTAGACCTTCACCGCTCATCCCTGTTGCGCCGAAATTGAAAATGGATATCTGTGTACCGGCGGGACAATAAAATTCACGATCGCCAATAACAGGAATGAATACGCCGAAGTCGGTATATGCCCTCGCTTCAATTCCCTCACGGAGATATGAGACAAGAAGGCTGATATTTCCTAAAGTGTGGTCCTCGCGCAATCCTGTCGCTCCAATTATTGCAATGCGCTTCACACCTTTACCGGACAGGTATTTCACAGACTTTGTCTGGTCGTTGGTCTCCTGGTCTGGAAACCGGCGTACGATAGCCGAATATCTGTCCATTATTTTCGGTGAAAGCGAATCGCAGTCACCTACTATGCGCCACACTTTATTGTGCGTGGCAAGATAGCGGTTTGCCGCTCCGTCGCAGCAAACAATACGATCGCAGCCGTCAAGCCAACTTAATGCGATTTTATTTTTGGGGAAGCTTCCGGCATCGATTATTACTGCTTCCGGTGAGAAATCGGTGATAGAGTCCATATTTTCAATTCATAAGGCGTTTCCATTTGCGGTAACCGAACACCGCGATGACAGCGTAGGCGAGATACAGCCCTCCGGTAAACCATAGTCCCTTGTAGGCGTAAAGGACCGCACAGGCGATATCGGCGACAATCCACACGAGCCATTGCTCCACAAATTTTCTGGCGAGCATCCACATAGCCACAATGCTCAGGGCGGTGGTGAATGCGTCCGCACAGGGCACTGTGCTGTCTGTGAACCGGCTGAGGATATACCAGATTACTGCAAAAATAGCTAAAAAAACAATAACAAGAGGTACATAGAAAGATTTTGGAGTATGGGTGATTGGCAGCGCTCTCTCAGCCGAATCATTCTGCCCGCGACCTTTCATCCAACAGAAAATACCGTATAGTGAAGCGAGTATATAGTAGATGCTGATACCGAAATCGGCATATAGCCCGGCGTCGTAATAAACTACAAGGTAAATCGCCGGCATGGCGATGCTTGCCAACCAGAGCCAAGCGCTTGCCCTGTACTCCAGGTAGAGGTACACTATACCTATAACCGTACCTAAAATTTCAAGGTAATTCATGCGTAATCTATTACTCCATACTTATCCTCTTATGATGGTAAACACCATGTAGCCCACATAAAGCAGCGTGAGGACAGCACCGAATATCCGGTTGATGCTCCTGTTTTTAGAAATTGAGGGTATTATCCACAGCAGGGCGGATGCTCCAACCAAGGTAATGAAATCAACGAAACCGATTGAATCGGCTTTCAATGGTATTACCAACGCGCTCAATCCGATTGATAGCAGCGCATTGATTATGCATGAGCCAACAATATTTCCTAATGCGATGCCGCTTGCACCCTTGATGGTTGCCGTAACCGATGTCACAAGGTCGGGAAGTGCATTTCCTATTGCTACCACGGTTATTGCCACCATTCCCTGGCTCATTCCTACTTTCAAGGCAAGCCCGCTTGCACCGTCCACAACCCAGTTGCCGCCGATTACCAATGCCCCAAGTCCTGCAATAATCAGAACCCATGAAAACCATTGCTTGCTTTCCAATTCTGTCAATTTTGCCTTTAATGCTTTCTGCTCCCCTTTGAATGTGTGCGCTGAAGCTATCCCTGTGTTTGTTACCGGAGATGCCGGTTGCTGTAGCGCGCCCGGAGCAGGGGAGGATGCCGGTTGCTTTTCGTTACGCGAAGACATGATCATGAACCACATGTAGAAAGCAAAAATAACGATAAGTATGATACCCGATGAGCGGTTTATAATGTTATGGGGAGCATGGTCGAAAAACACCGTGTCGCCGGCAACCCAAAGTGCCGCGGATGCAATGAAGAGAATCGGAAGATCCTGTCGGCGCATGATATCATCAACTTTCAGCGGACGGACCAACCCCATTATGCCCACGACAAGGAGCAAATCGAATATATTTGAGCCTATAACCTCTCCTACTGCCATTGTAGGGTGGTTTTGAAACGCGGATTCCACACATACAACCATATCCGGCAAAGTGCTTCCGAGAGCCACTACCGTAAGACCAATCATCAGGTTGGATACATTAAACCTCCTGGCTACTGTCACAGCACCGTCAGTAACGTAGTTCGCTCCGGCAACCAGAAGCCCTAAGCCAAGTAGGAGGAAAAAAATGTCATGCAGCATAATGTGACTGTAATTTAGTTTAAAACTTGCTTGCTGCTATATCAACGCTTTATAGCCCTCTGTGGTTTTTTACTCCCCCCGTCTTCTGAAAAATGATGCTCCACTCCATTCGTATTGATATACCCATAGCTGGGATATGCACCTATGAATGAAGCAGATAATATATTATTTCCACTTTTCCCCGTTGCCGTATATGATTGGTATGTCTCTTTTACCCCAACCAAGTATATTCCAAAGATTGATATGTAGACTTTTCAAAAAAAATCTCCTATCTGCTACATTCGCGTATATATTAATTAAGGCATGATTGGGAGAATTTAATAAAAGTCGTTAAAATTTTTAGTGGGAGTTTACTTTTGAATCGGATTGTTGTTAGCAAGGTAGCATTAGTTTCAATAAAGAATATGAGCAACATGAAAAAGAAGATGACTTTATCCGTGCTGCTTTGCCTACTGGTAGGATGCAGCAAACTGACGGTAGACAATTCCGTAGTGACTAACTTTGACCTGAACCGCTTCTTGGGCAACTGGTATGAAATCGCCCGTTTCGACCATAAGTTTGAACGCGGTATGGAGCAGACCAAGGCAATCTATACGCTTCGTAAGAACGGAAAGGTTGATGTACTGAATACAGGGATTAAGGATGGAAAGTATTCTGAGGCAAAGGGAGTGGCAAAGCTTACCGACACCCCGGCACGGCTTCGCGTTTCATTCTGGGGCCCATTTTATTCCGACTACCGCATACTGCTTCTTGACGATGACTATCAGTATGCTCTTGTTGGAGGTGGAAGTGATGACTACCTGTGGATACTGTCGCGCACACCGCAAATATCCGATGAAGTGAAAGACAAAATCCTCGCAGAAGCACAGAAACGAGGCTATGACACAGACAAACTAATCTGGGTGAGGCAGTAACTTCTATCCAAATAATCTATAATAGTTTCTAAATCCAACAAACTAACCGATATAATACGATAAAACTCAGCCATATGACAGTAGTAGTTCTGTTATATGGCTGAGTTTCTTATTGCCTATCTTCAAAAAAGATAGCTTTAGTATTCCTCTTCGTTGAAAAAGAGAATAGCTATTGTATTTCAGTAGGTTAAACAAATGACACCAATTTTAGACAAGTAAATTTGGCGATGAAAAACGATAAAACACAAACGAGGACACTATAATCCCGCTAACAGTTCCGGGCCGGTCATTACCTCCATTTTGGAGAATGCAAAGAGTTTCTTCCCGAGGTTTTTCAACGATGTTCCGATGTGATAGACATCCTCATCGATTATCAGGAAACGGTCGTGAGCTTTAGTGTATTTATAAAGAGTCACACCGGACTGAAGCATGGAAAGCAACCGTGCGCTCTGTGTTCTATTCCTCATCTAAGCTATTATTAGATTGATATGTAGAAATAGACGAAAGGATATCAATGATATTTTCGATGTAATCCTTGCTACTATTGGGGTCATGCGGTATTGTAAGGGTCTGGGTTTCGTCATTCCATATGGAATCGACTAATTCCGGAATACTATCCTTAAGCTGTCTTAAGCGTTCAGGACGATCGACGCTTGACAACACCCATCCCTCCTGAGCAAAATCAATAAAGAGTCCAACATCAGTAATATCTATTGGTCGTTGATGAGTATCCCATCGTAGTAAATATGTAGATTCAATTTGTGCGAATAAGATATTCAACATCATATTCCATCCCAAGTTCCAACTTTCAAAATAAGTACTGTTGAGAATGTAAGCTTCCAATGGACGCTTATTGATGTCTTTCCATCCGTAACATCCGCTATTTGTGGTGGGAATATTAGAAGACGGGTATTTTGTCATGTAATATTGCCAATCAGAAATCGAATACTCCTTACATTTCTCCTGATTATCTTTCAATGACGATGGATCTCCAATTTTATCGATAACTTCCAATATCGCCTCTTGGTTTTCTCTTGTCCTGTTTTTAAAGAAGAAAGATGAATAATCTTTGGGGGCATGAAAGAAGAATCTACGTTTTACGTCGTCTGTATCATTATTGACCGGAGCCTGCCAGTATTCGACATCTTTAAAGATAAATGAAACACGGAACTTTTCAAAACTTTCTTTTGACTTACAGTTATTATCAAAGAATGACACAAATTTATTAAGCTGCCTAATAAGAATGTAGGTATCCTCCTCCAGATACTTGTCGATGAAAAGCGACAAAGATGCGTCTAAGACTTGATGATTTTCGAATTTCAAAAGTTCTGAATATGATTCATCTGGGAGAAGAAGTTTACGGCTCTCCTCTTCCAAAGATGTTCCTATAAACTTTGAAGTTGTTGTTGGTGGTAGAATCTCCTTCTCCATAATCATTTTAACATCTTGAATAAAAATCGGCAAGTGCGGAGTGTGTGCAGAATTTGCACGTTGATTTGCACGAGTTAGATTACGAATAATTCGGAGTCTCTTAAAAGCCACATTATTCGGTAGACATAATTCGGAAGCAAGATACGTTGCTACAAAGATTATGATTTCTGGAACTGAAAGTTGCTCCTTCATAATCTTTACGAACAATGGTTCCTCAATTTTGAAAAGTCGTATTTTATCAGACTTCCCAACAACATTATTATCTTCATAATAATATTTAGACCACCACGTTTCAAACCCACCTTTATCATGATATATATCATGCATAAAAGACAGTATCTTTTCAATAAATGTTATTTCATCTTTACTACACAATTCTGCTGAAATGACAGGATTATTCTGGTAGAACCAATTGTGTGCGATACGTATCAAATTGGATAGTAGACACATATAAGCTTTATCTGCTTCAGCTGGTTGCTCCGGATATTGGTCCCACACCATATCCATCCATTCCGTATCGAGTTTCCTTGCTATATCAAATACCATGCTTGGTTCTAACCTTCTAACATCATCGAGCAAGTCTGCCTTAAATATCTCGAATACCGTAAGTTTCTTACCGCGTGAATTCATCTTGATATATAATTCATCAGTAAGACCGAATTTTTCAAGAGTAATATGATAGAAGCAGAGATTGTCTCGCTCAGTCAAGTCTTGCCATAAATTAGGATAATATGCGAAGCGTTTTTCTATTTCACCTAATACAACAAGCATCGAGGAGATTGTGGGGTCGTAAGTATATGCTGGAGAAAAATCTGAATCATTCCGAATAAACTCCATTATGCCTGTTTTTGAAGACGGGTAACCATATTTTAGCAAACGGGCTCTAATATCCGTGACAAGTTTCAGGCGGAAATCGTTAGCCGACTGTCTTGTTTCGTAGCTAAATTTTTTAAGGTTGCTGACATCTATCGGATTTCCAGATGCATCTTTTGCAAAAAGAGAAGCATAGAAATGGAGAAGGAAGAATGTTGTTAAACGCTGTTGACCATCTAATGGTATCATTCCTGTTTGCGAATCGTCATCCTTAGCATATGAGCCACCATATACGAAATCAAAGATTTCTTGTTTGTTCTCTTTCAGTGCGGTGAGCATCGTATCCAACATCCCCTGAAGAATGTCACGGGCTTTGTCGTCATCACGACCATAGGCATAATCACGTTGAACTTTAGGGATTCTTATACTTGATTCCTCGTTAATCAAGCGGAAAAATGTTGTTAGTTTTCCTGTGTATGGCATACCTCTTCTGTATCTTTTACCTCGCTTTCTTTCATGTCTTTTATGAAATACGGCTCAATAGTCTTTATTATACTGTTATAGTAGTTGTCTTGATCTCGTTTTCCCCAGTAGAATAACTGGGCGGTCTCAAACCCTTCTTCGTCCTTGTTATAATATTTCAAGAATGCCTTGCGTGTACATAAGGGAATATATTCTCCTTTTGCGTCTAATTCAACAATTGCTTGCCTCTTAACCTCAAATACGGAATTCCCGATTGCCGTATTTATCTTTCCGCTCAACAGGGCGAGATTGGAAATAGAATGTAAATCCGGAGATAAACCATCGTTCTGTGCAAACTTATCAAAATAAGTTGCGATCTCAGAATATAACTTCTGGACTATTGAAAAAGAGAACCTCTTATCATTCTTGTCCTTCGCCCGGTCATAGTTTGATTTTAGTGTTTCAATCAAAGATTCAGGATCCAAATCCGTGTCTTTGAACCTAAGCTGCATTTTGCGCAATGCCTTGATATTCTCCCTGATAAACTCTATCCATTTCTCCTTATCTGAAGCATCAATGAGTTCAGAGTTTTGTGCGTGTATATGTTCAAGCGACCAATCTTCGCTCTTATATTTTTCAAAGGGGAAGAATGGCTCATTTACAGATAAGCGAGTGAATTCAACATTGAAAAACAACAGGATGCGTTCAATGGCATTATTGTCGTTTTTTCCATATTGAAGCTTACCAAGCCGTTCTGCATTTATATCCAATAATTTGGATATACGTTCATCAACCTTATTATTGAAATCCGGCTTTGATAGAGACGTTGCTTGCTTCAAGAGATCAATAAGTGCATGAGTGGCTTCCTGAGAAACAATGAAACCGATTTTATGATACTTATCCCTATCAAGAGACCATGCTTGAAGGATAGCATAGTATAATTCAACTTTCTGCCATAGTTCCCATAATCCGTCAGTGCCATTTGCACTAAGCTCTTGAAATTTCAAGAGCGTCGTTAAAGAATCGCGGTCATCATCATCTTTATGAGCGATTAAATCAAACAGATATTCTATGCGACAATTATAGTCAGCCTTATCTCCGTCTTTATGAATGAAGTTCCAGAACTGAGAGTCATGCAGTCGAGTCTCTATCATATCCCATTGTGCAATGAGATGCTGTTGCTTCGACTCGCGCTCCCTTGCGATAATAATCTCCTTAAGATTCTTGGACAATCCTTTGGGCAAATCTTCAGTAAGTTCATATTTCGCAGACTCTGAAAGGAACAAGGCGCGGATAAGTTCAGCATTGTTTAATTTAATACTCTTATCATTCAGTCTTTTAAAAAGTTCAACCGCACTGGAGGAGTCCTCGTCGCATAATTCATACCAAATTACTTGTACCGATTTACCGCTAACGTCAATTCGTCTTGTGAAGTTCTCATAAAACGTTCCCTTGAAGTATTTCTTGTGTGCTCCTGGAATCTCCTCATTCTGGAAGAAGTCCAGTACTCTTTGAGATGCTTTTAAAATATGATATGAGTCTATATCAAGACGGCCCGATTGGCCGGAAACCTTAACACACAGTTTCTTATCCTCTTTGTCTGATTTTTCCAAGATAAGTTTTCCGAAAAGATTGCCTAAATCGGGACGAGTTTCGTAATGAATGCTGAAAGAAAAGTCAGCATCATCATCCATCAGATTTTCCAATGTAAGGATAATCAGTATGGTGGTCAGACGCTGTTGACCATCTATAACCTCATACCAAGGCTCATCCGGCTTAGACAACCCAAGACTAATCTTCTTATTGTAATCAGTTATCTTTTTTACCACTATTGGTTGCAGACAATAGAAATCTCCATTATTGTCACCGTTGAAATATTCCGTAAGGTCTTTGACCAACTGTTCAACCTGTTGGGCTCCCCAGCGATAACCTCTCTGGTAAGAAGGAATGAAATAATTCTTATCGCACAGACCGTCATGGTTGTCGTCTCCGGTGACAGCCTTAAGTGTTAGTATATTAATTGTCTGCAGCGGTTCCATATGCATTCGTTATTTGTATGCCATCATTGCAACGAGAAGATTATGATAATATCCGTTGCTCTATGATAACGGACATTATCAGTTCACCAATTACACAGGCAAATACAAAGTTACAAAAACTTTCTGGAAACTAAGATTTTGAAGATGTTACTTTCAGGGCAACCGCATCAAAATTTGGCATTAAGAAGCATATTGTTTAGATAGTCGTTTGAGAGTGATGCCTTGAAGCGCCTTTTCTTCAGACTGCTCTTGTCGATATGCTCTTTTATTATCTGCATGGCTAACTTTCTGATTGTCGATAGATTGACTGCGGCAAAGCCTTTTCTGGCGCGGCAAGCGTCCTCAAGGAAGTTGACATCAAGATTCCAATGCAACTGATTCTCAATAGACCAGTGTCCCCGAGCCAACATATTGAAGTACGCTGCCTTGGGAAAATCCTCATCACTGATATAGCGTCTGATAGCTGTGGCGACATGGTCACCGTAATCGACGGTAGATGTGACCTCAACCAGAGTCTTCAGACCGGGCCAACGGTTCATTATCTCCTTGTCCTCGATAGTGTCGGCATTTAGTATGCGGCAGTCACGGGTTTCGATGCGACCGTGGTCGGCGTCCATCTGGGTTGCGGTATCAACGGGTTTATTATAGCGGAAAGCATCGATGATCTGCTCGTTAAGGGCTCCCTGATTATCTTTAACAGCAAGAAAGTAATGTGCATTTTTGTCAAGTATATGCTGTGCGATACTTACCTGTGTGCCGATGGCATCAATTGAGATTATCGCGCCCTCTATGTCCAGTCTGTCAAGAAGTTGCGGTATTGCGACAATCTCATTTTCCTTGTCTTCAAGTCGTTGCTGACCTACCACTATATGATTTTCACTGACATACGCGTTCATGATGTAATCACCCTTTGTGCCACGCTGCTTAGGGGAAGTTCCCCTTAGTTTCTTCCCGTCAATGACAACCTGTTTTTCGGCAAGTGTGTAAAGGAATTTACGACCATGTTCAATCAGACACCGCTCTATCTCATCGGGTTCCACGGCACTCATCAACCGCTCGAAAGTGTCAGGTGAGGGACTGCATTGGGGGCAATCGGCAAGAAGGCCGAAGTCTCGCGCCCGATAGTAGGCGAACTCGCTCATATCAACATAATCCTCGCCTCCGCAGATGTACGTCAGCAGAGCGATTGTCAATAAGTCTGAGAGAGCATATGTACAACGACCTGTAACCCGGTAATCGGGAACTGTCATAAAGATTTCGTTAAGCATAATTTCAGTATCTATAATATTGATTATCAGCCATAAAGATACTGAATTTTATTGAATTACCCAAAAATAAAGCACTAAAAATCAAATCGTTGCCATCATTTTAGTGCTATAAAATTACAAGATTTTCATGGCTATGATCCTAAACCTTATAGCCCCACTATTATCAATGGGCAGCCCTTATGGATAACTTCCCAACCAAGTTTTGATGCGGTTGCCCCGATGTTAATTTAGTATCTTCAACCATCGTTTAATTAATTAATTATTATGTATCGCTATACGATATAAGCTAAAATTATCAAAATAAGTCCCGTTAGGGATGTTGTTTTCATAGCAGCCTATTTTGCGATAGAACACAATAAAAAGCGATTGGCAAGTCGAGGTATTTGCTTGTCAATCGCTCGTATTTTAGTTATTTAAGGCGAGGGTTTCGCCTGATTTTCGATTAATATTGCGGTCGGACATTTTGTCTGCGGCATCGCATACATGACTGGCTTTTACCTCGCTTTACTCGCCAAAGTCGTCAGACTGATGCTAAACGCCGACCCGCGATATTGAAGCCATCGGCTTTAGTATTCCTCTTCGTTGAATAAGATGAAGAATATTGATTATCAATGCCTTACCATAATTATAACTATTTATATACAAACAATTTTGACCATTACAGACCATAAAAGGCTAAACAGGAATATTCCTATACAAACATATACAAACAAATCCTGCTTCGAGGAGTGAATACAAACAAATCCTGCAAACAAATCCCACGTCTAAGGCCCAATATACAACCAAATCCTACAAACAAATGCCACGCCAAAGGCAGAATGCATAAAAAGCATCTTAATAACTATTTATAAATTAGATCCTTAGATTAATAATTACACATAAACAAAGATACAAACAAATTTCTTACATACAAACATATATATACTATACTCAACTATATCAGTAGTCAACAATAGAAAACTCCGAGAGGTGCAACGGCTAAGGCATTGTTGTCGCAAGCGAACATTACGACTTAGAGACAAAGCCGTCAGCGGCGTTTGGGACGAGCCCGGCTCCCCGCTGACCGCTTCGTAGGATTCAAAGAGAGGGCTAAACACCGAGTGGCTGACTGTCTTTGCTGGATGCTTTGCAAGCTACGCTCAACCTGCCGACGATCATCCTCTCCGTGTTCTTAACGCCCACACCGTGCATTTTCTTTTCAGAGCCGTTGCGCCACTCTCCCTTTATCAGCAGTCCACGGGGTGAGACAGTGATATGCCGTCTTCATGCTTCGACCGCCTATCACAGACTCACCTTTCCAGGACTGTCCAATCTTTATTTTAATAAACTTCAGTAGCCAATATGTCGTGATTCATTTTCACCGGCACTGAAACTAAGCTCCAAATTATTACCGATAAAGCAGTGCTTGCTAATAAACTGGAAACGAAAGCATACCTTCTATAATATTGAACTATGATAAACTTTATCAACTTGCATATTATATCCAAGATAAGACATTAGAATTCAGAACAGTTTGATTAAACTCTAATCATCCATTATTTTGACAATTGACAGACAGATCAATTTTCCATACAACTTACCTAAAAAACACCCTTTTGGGTGATTGATAACAGTAATCAATATATTAATTTTGCAATGTGGTTTTTAGAAATTTTGTACTGGAGAGTCCAAAGATGACCTCTTGTCGAGAACGACAATCGTAATGTTTAACGAACTATTATAAATATGAGACACAAATATTTATGCATTTTAGCAATAGGGCTTCTATTCACTGCCTGTTCTAGTGAAGAAGAGGATCTTTTTAATAAGTTGGAAAAGACTGAGTATACAAGGAGTACAGACGCAGTTAATTTAACTTATCCTCTGAGCAGTTTCATCACTAACGTTGATCTCAGTTCCGCTGATCAGACACGACTAAATGAAATCTTATCATTTATGCAAACAACGTTGAAAGATGGTTACAATCCTCTCTTTAAGAAATTAAAGTCGTTGCCTATCGCAAAAATTTACAGAGAAGAAACTGACGGAGAAGCTCCCGCTGCTTATAACCCTACAAGCAATATGGTTATCCTTAAAACTGGAACTTATATAACCATTAATATGTTGGAAGAGGAGCTTGTTCATGCTGGGCAGAATAGAATTTATCCTGGAGGAATCTCACAATATGTAAAAACATCAGGAACTCCTAATATTGAATTTGAAGCAAAACTAACACAAGATTTAATATCTTATGTGAATGGCGGAGCTTTTAGTCTAGGAGCGGGACCAAATAACTATGATGAATACTCTGCTTGGGTCATGTCTATTTGCGATGATTCAAATGAACCCACTTTTCCATCCATGGACACAGTTCTAACAGTAAAAGAAGGATCTTACGGTTATTACCAAATGGTTGAGGCTTTTAAAACAAAAGCTAGCCAATACGACTACCCTGTTTTGACAACCTTGAAGCCATTATATATTAACTACACGTATATTAATTATGGAAAATAAAAATCTAATCAAAAAAACTTTAGCCTTTATAGTTTTATTTGTCGGGATAATAGGAACAAATGCCATTTATGCCCAAACAACTTATAAGACAACCAATGGAAAAACGTATGTGTTCGACAATACAAAGAAAGTAATTTTCAATCGAGCACAAAACAACAAAACCACACAGTTTTATGCAACTGAAGGTTTTAGTGTAAACAATCCCTCAATAGTCTCAACCACATTCAAAAATATTCTTTCAGTAGAAAGAATAAGAGACCTTAAGAAAGATAAGGTTGCTGTTATATTTGAGTGTAGTGGAGAGGGAAAAATAGAATCCGTAAAATTTCTATTTAACAAGACCCCTTTCTTAACTGCCCAAGAAGTTGAACAACTAGAGAAATCTTTTTTGACGCAATCTTTTTCGATCTCATCAAATTTGGATAAGAATCAGTGTATAAAATTTACCATACCTTGCTTCTTTTCCAGAATACAAAAGTAATTTCATTTAAATAAATAAGAGAAATAACAGTCAAAAACGACCTTTTATGAGACTTTCCGGCAAGCTATCTTCAGATATAGCCATTCATGCCGACTATCTTCTCATAAGTAGTTTCAAAGTCAAGAGAGTGTTATCAGTTTTGGGACTGCTCACAAATTAAAATACTTCGACTCATTTCCATATCTAGCAAGACTGATTCATTTATGGAAATGAGTCGATTATTTATTGCTCGCTGTTATCAATATTAGGAAATAGCATTCTGACAATCCATTCTTTGCCATGTTATCCAATATCTTGGGGGAATCGGAATTGACAACCAACATCGGCTGTTCCATTAAAGGAATGATTCAATTCGATACTTGCATTAACTCATACATAAGTAGTCAATATTACCATAATATGTCAAATCTTCTTTTCTCTCGTATTTCATCACGTCTTCCTTTACGACTTTCTCACTTATATTTGGTTAGATCAATGAAGTCAGCGAAAAGCCAGAGTCTGAGCTGTCAGTATTGAGACAGATGTAATTACGCTATACCCACTGTCCGACCTCATATGTAATTGGAAAGATTTTATGATGCTACGAAAGCGAAGATAAAACTCAACACTATATACCTTCTCACACCTTTACTATCTGGACTTATCGACTTTACGCTGATTTTACTGTCATTTCATTAATATCTCATAGCTACTTCATTGCTGCATCATGCCACGAGCCCCTTCATAAGAGCAACTCACAGCACCAATCTGCTGAGCTTCATTCAGAGCTATTTCCAAATCTGATACTAAGAGATCGCTTATTCCATAGAACTCTTTATCTTTAAATAATTTATTAATTAAAGCAGCTGATGTCCAGTCTCCAGCGCCAGCGGTGTCAATCACTTTCTCATTCATCACAGGTTCCAGATGAATCCAATCAGAATTTAACCTGTAGCTAAGCCCTCTGGCCCCTTGTGTCTGTATGAAGAGCTTGTCATTATAACGGTCAAACTGCTTTAAATCTGAAATTCGTTGGTCTGAAAACTTCACAATATCAGCAACTTCGACACACTTATTGAACAAGTCCACTTTACCACCGCGGCTAGAAGGCTCGAAGAATATCACCGCGCCCCTCTCTTTATATGCTGTAGCCAACTTAAGTATGGCTGGGGCTACCCTGTCAAAGAAGAATACTTTAGGAATTATGCTAATACGTTCAAGCACATGATTAGCCTGTTTTAGAGTCAACGATTTGAAATCAAGGTAGAAGCGACCAATATTATTTCGGGACTCAAATTTATGTGTGGGAATTCCATCCTTGTTAACAAAATTACGCTGCACAATAACTGGAGTCTTACCGTCGTTGGTAGAGATGAAGTCAGTATGAACCGCATGTCTAACCATATCAGACAGAATCCTTTCGGTATCTTTAGTGCCGTCCAAACGTGCTATGGGATAAGATTCCCAACCCATGTGAGAAAGGATCATCATGACATTCCCGCAAGTGCCTCCCACATAGTAGGAGATAGGGAAACGCTCCCCATCACGGATGAGTACGTCTAAACTTATTAGTCCAGCCCCAAGAACTATGTTGGCTTCATGTTTCATATTAAAATTCCAAATATATATACTATAGAAGAACGTATAAATACCTTCATTATTGTAAATTCAAGTCTCTGAGTAGGCCATTCCGGTGACCCATAAGAGAAATGGTTCGCTAAGTTTATTCAAATCCTTTAGAACTTTCGAACTCCGAATCTTATAATCTCTTGAACTTACATTATAAATAGCCACGCAATCATTAAACTCTAGACCAATCAGCAGACCACCTAAAGACAATAGTTTACTTGTTAGCAAAGCAATACCAAAGCAAACATTCTCACTAATAGGTCTCAAAGTCTTCTTATGCTCGCGGATCATCTGTGCTACAATACGGTAAAGCTCAAAAGGATTCTGTTCATCCGCATATGTAATACTTAGAGGATCGTTGAATAGCTTCTCTTCAAAGAACTGGGAATATTCCTGCATCAAGTCATCTGCCCTACGAGGACTGTGCATGGAGGGAAATGGCAGCACGGGGAACATATCTGAAGGCTTGAAGTTCTCATATATGCCTTTTAACAACTTCACGTGCAATTCTCCTTCTCCAATTAAAGGAATCAGAATACAAATCCTGTCAAGGATGGATTCTACACTCAACATAGTCTTAAAACCGGGAAGCGCCTCAATATGGTCAGTTGCCACATTTATTTCTATTCCTTTGTCCATTTCCACGTTCTCCGACACCGTGAAGAACAGATTCTTAGTTGCATTATTCTTAAGCTTATTGAACAGTGCCTTGGCGATATTGAAATAGAAAGCTCTAGGAAGTGAACTCACATCGAGGATTATATCTCGATACTCATCCAAGTTGAGTTCGGACACTTGACGGCTCATAATAGCAATACGTTTTTCCCAACTTTGATTATTATCAATAGTAATCTCGCTGGAGGTAAATCCATATTTCTTTTGAAGAAGTTCAAGTTCCCTTACATTGTCATTATAGAGTGCTCGGCACTCAGCATTGCCACCACTGTCGGGAAAATCAAACGTCAGACAGTGTAGATCCAATCCCTTCACATTTTCCAGTAAAAGCGACAACGTATTATTCATACGGGGATCAAACCCCTTGCCCAATAATAACAAAACCTTAACTTGAGGATAATCGCCGTAGAATTCCTTCAAGAATTCCACAAGTTCCAGATTACCATGATATTTAACGTATGAATCCCATCTATATTTCATCTCAAATTCCTATTTTGTAGTTTGAACCCACTGTTTCAATCGTGCCAATGACAACTTACGCCATCCACCACGATGCAATGGCAGATGAGCGTATGCGCACAACCATTCATTCAAGTAGAAAACAGTCCAGTTCTGGTCTTTCTTCCCCTGTGTACGAGAAACCCTATTCAGTAGATTGTTAGCCAGACAGTCTTTTAGAATAACAGCCAGCTCTTCGTTATCAGCATCCTGAAACCAAAAACCATCTTGGCCATATTTGCCAGAGTTTTCTTCACTTATAGCAAACCCGCTTACAGTACGGTATGAATAGGATGGGCTAAAGGTCTGCTTTTGACAAAAATCTATCAATTGCATTAGGAATGCGTATATTTTGTAACCGTGTTTTAGCCGCTTTATATCCTCTATATGACTCCTACAGTAATCCCTCACTATCTTATCCTGGTCCTCTGGGGTAAGATCACATCGTCCTGCATCCATAATTTTCTTGGACAATAGCAACTCATACATTTTGGAAGAGATGCTAAGAAACTGCTCTATGTTACTTGAAGCCAAGTTTATCAAAGTTTGCTGTCCGTAATATTGCGGTAGCCGAGTATTTTCTCCCGGCAGTAACTCTTCTGCATATTCATTGTAGCCATTGTTTAGAATACCCAACATCTCTTCGTACTCATAACCGAACAAACTTGGTGATTTATCTTCTCGTGAAGCATAAATCAACATTGCTCTACTGTGCTTCGCACGGTCATAAGGAGGTTCCTTACTGATGACTTTCATACAGTCTTCGTAATTGGAATAGCTCGATAATGTTTCAAGCTGAGCAAAATACTTTTTACTTGCCTCAGAATAAACGGCATTGTAATTATCCGTAGATATTTCTGACAAATAAGTAAAAAAATCTGTGCCATCGTAGGACACCTTTGACCGCATAGAAGCAATACCTTTTGCCATCTTATTGAATAGACTTTGTGGGAGGCTCTCCAATCTGATAAGCTGATAATCCCTGCCTTGTCTGTTATTATCACTCAGAATATCCTCAGTACTCAATGTTTCCAAACGTTCAGTCACCCACAAAGTTGCGTGAATACGACGCTCAGCAACCTCACAACGAATAATTCGTTTTTGCCTTTCCGTTAGTTTGTGGGCATCATCAATCTGAAAGATAAATTCACCACATAGAGGCATATTATCAAAGCTGAACCATTCAGCTTTCATGACATCCAATGCGAACAGCTCATCATTGCCAACAATGCCGTCTGCCGGGATTACAAAACTATCCAAGAATTCACATACTTTGCGTTCTTGTCTAGTCGCCCAATCTAACAAATCTTTTCCTGTGTAACTCTCTTTAAGCTCCCCAAACTGTTTGATTGGTTCTTCAGGAGTGTAAGTGACCTTATGGAGTTCGGTATATTTAATACCAGCCAATGTCATGCAAGTTTTAAGGGTTGCTAGAACGATTCTCGTATTAAGAAGCGACAAAAAATATCGTCTTTGCTCACGACGGCTAAAAAGTTCATCATCCTCTAGAAATTCATAATCACGCCCCATCTGAAGATAAACTCCACACTTCAGAATCTGCTCTTCTGCATCCTTTACACCTAACTTACAAAGTTTTCGATAAATAAGATTGGTACCCTTTGACGTCACGCGTTTGAGTACAGAAGGAGAAAAAAGTCTAAGCAGAGTAGTCTTACCTGCTCCTGGTGAACTTAGAATGTACGTCATAGTACCCCAGAGCGAATCGTTCACATGATTATCCTCCAAATATGAAAGGGGCTCCACGGAAAACAGTTCAAGAAACCGCTCATCGGTTTCAATTCTTTCAGAAGCGCGTATAGCGAAGGGATTCTTATAATTCATATGCTCAATTAATGACGGCTGATTCGGGGGAAGAGTCCTTTAAATTCATTATCTTTGTCTGTATCTAACCATAATATAGGTAAAGAGTTATTAGGAGTATTGTGCGAAAGTACCACCGGAAGTGCACATTCGTCAAAACCTAAGAATGCATTGTTAGTGCTACCTACATTATAAGCTTTATCCTCTTTCAATTCCTGATGAAAATACTTTTCTTTTTGCAGGGCTTTCATCAAGACCGGGTCTTCAGTAATGTCCGCGCTCAGCGAATCTTCCAAGGGCTGAACTACATGGATGTGATACTTAACCGTATCATAACAACTTTTCTTCAAAAAATCATCGAGATTCTTATGAATGTTCTTTAAAGCTTTATCGGTAGCCATGCAGAAGAGTAAATTTATATGAATCTCTTGTTGATTCTTGTCCAAAAGATAGCTTAGGTGTAATTCCTCTTTAGCGCCCTGGTCCTCGTCGTTCCCCTTAGGTTCAATATTATTGGCACAAATCTGATCAATAATTTTAGAGAGTTTACCTTTAAATCTCTCTTCTTGTTCATCATAGCGCACAAAACTCTTGCCGCTGGCCGTAAAATCGTCAATCAGGAAAATATTGCGGAAATAAGAATCTTTTAAATCATAACGATCCAAATCCTTCCTTAGATTAGACAACATATCTTTCAGTTTCTTACTGTCAGGATAGTAGTTGGTTAACACCTGCTCGTTGCTGAAACCAGCACTGCGACGCAAAATATCCGTATGTGCACCATCACTTAGACCAATCACCAAGGAAGAACGTTTCTCTATTTCAAATTGTCGCTGCACTTTCTTATTACATAGCATATAAGACGGCATACTAGTATGCTCGGTAGCCTTCTTTAGAAGAATCGGTCGAATCTTCGAGTCATATAATAAGTCTACCAGATAGTTCATCTGCGTAGAAGAGACAAAGACTAGTTTCTTCTTGACAAACTCTAATACAATAGCTCTATCTTCTTCATCGAACTGACTTAGCCATTGCACTAGACTACTCATGAAACGAGTACCAGGCATGAAGCGATCATAGGCATCATATTTCATGCTTCCCATAAACTCAAGCACAGGACGATTGGTGTTTAATTCCAAATAATTCCATCCCATGATATTTGATAATAATTGACTTGCTAAATTACTGTTCATATGGTAAACTTACAATTGATGACACCATCTGAAATTATGAGACGACTCAGGTAATAAAGTGTAGCATCAAGACCATATACACCTGAGGGGGCCAAATTCCAACAACAATCAGCCTTCTTAGACACTTTATCAACGCTTAGTGAAGCGCAGCTAGTAAGCAGTTCATAGTCGTTACCATCCATACTGCCATAATCACCTATGCATAGGGTATGATCCGGATCTTCTATCACGAGCAGTTTGCTGACCTCGTGGGAAACAACTATATCCATACTATGACTGCTACGCCACGCACGAATCCCTTTCAGTTGCTTATCCCAAATGATTTCACGACAGATGTCGTAAACTATCTGAGATTCCTCCGATGTCATGTCTCCTTCTATAGATAACTGCCAGCTACGTTCTTCAAGTTTATATCTAATACATTGTTCCGGAAGTCTATGTCTTAGTTCATCCTCCAGAAGTTTCAGCTCATTGTCTAATGGCTTATTCTTCCATTCCTCCAAATTCTTTTCTTCTCCAAGTGTCAGCAAACACGCACCATTGTAGTAGCCTACCATAATCTGGTGCCAATATTTCTTATCAAAGGAGTTCATCAACGAACTACCCACAGACCTTCCACGACCAGTAGCCACACGTATTTCTACCCCACCCTCTAAAAGCCTCTGTAATGCGTATCTGATTTCATTACATAGTCCGTCTTGATAGCGACTGGTATGGTCTTTTGCTGACAACGTACCATCATAGTCAAAAACTATTGTTTTGTATTTTCCTCTATTTAGCCTTTGCACAAAACACTTGCAAGCATCACTATAATACTTCCATAACGTTGTTTTTCTTGCAACAGACGCACCTAGTTTACGACGAACAGCCACATCAATAATTTTCTCATTGGGCAGTAGATGGTGGGTTAATCTGTAATAGTTCAAGTTATAGAGCAACCGACCATACGATGGAACACCGGGACGACCCGGATCAATACCTCGAGTATAACCCAAATCGTTCACAAAATAGAATGCTTGAAGCAGCAAATCAATAGAAGCATAAGGCATATCCAAATCAGTCTCAATACATATGACCTGGACATCAGAGGGTAACCCCTTGATTGTCTTAGAGGCCAAGTCCCTTTCAACTTGACTAATCAGAGCAATGATGCATGAATTTTCCTTACATTTAGCAAACCAATGGTGACGACCATGACCGAAATTACGATAGTCGCTCAATAAGGTTGAGCCCAGAGCAGCTTCTGTGAGCTTGGACTCAATATCCCATGCTACAGGCTCCCCAGCTGCTCCATAAAGCACCATGAAATTATGAATATGATTCAGGTTGAGTTTCGCCGTTATAGATTTTGGTTCTTGGAAGATGGGATATATAACTGCGGATTTGGAGTCAACTGAAGCTTTGCAAAGCAAAGTGAAGGTTGCTATAAGTGAATTGGTCGCCAGAAAACCGTCTTTACCGCTTGGGATATCTTCACACCAACGTAGCACCTTCGGGTACCGTTCCAAAAGTTTCTCGGTAGGGTTATTTTTGCGGAGTGTAAGACTCATCATACAAGTTTCATTATACTGCACACCATATTTAATGGCATTAAGTATGTCCTTATTCTTGCCACTAGCACTAAGGAAAAGAAGCTTACTATTACGGATTACATCTCTTCCTGCATACATCAACTGAAGTGGAGTCATAGCCTGTGCTAACACACCATTGTACCGCTGATAGAGCTGTACTGCATAATGGCATGCACTAAGTGAACCACCGGAGCCAATGCACACCAAGGGTACCCTTTTGTTTTCTACAAACAGAAACTGTGCAAGACGCGACACATCCTGCATTTCTGCCCATCGAATCGTCTCCGAAAGCTTTGTTAGCTCTCCATTAAATGGCTTTCCCATAATTAACTTTAAGCGCCCTTAAAAGGTGCATTAATTAGTTTTCTAAGATAAATTCGTTTCTTAAGTAAGATCTTCTGCAATTATCATACAAAGATAATAAATCTCCTGCAAAAATACAACTTTATTGTTGATTATTTTTAGTTTATAAATCACCAAACTCGTAAATACAGACACAGTAAGAGGCGGGCGGCTCATGTTGGCATCGGTATTAACGTTCGATGATGACGGTGAGCCGTAGTTCTCTGATACCCTCTGACCGCACACCGACTATTGGAACATGTTGAACACCGACTTCCTCACATCAAAAAAATCCGAGAGGTGCAACGGCTATGGCATCGGAGTTGAAAGGGAACATTGCGATAAGAGGCGATGCCGTCTACGGCGTTTCACAAATTACACTACCGCAGATCGCTTCGCCAGAAGTTTTAGAGAGGGCTGAACACCAAACGACTGAGAGATCTTGCAGGATGCTCCGTAAGCTACGCAGTACCTACCTGAGCCTCTCAGTCGCTCCGTGTTCTTGACGCCCACTCCATAGTTTTCTTTTCAAAGTCGTTGCGCCACTCTCTGTTTGCAAACAGTCCACGGGGCGAGAATGGTAGGTTCCATAATTCAGAGATTTTTTCAGAAACCAATATAACGATGTTTCCTTTCAATCAACGCATAAAAATTTTCTATTATGGCTTTTATTTTACCACAGATAATAATATTTATTAATATCCTTATGTAGCGGAACTCCATATGTTTCAAGCTCCGCAATCAATTCGCAATACAAATCCAAGCGCATTTTTCAATCAAACGTGGAAATTCTTATCCTTGTCCAAGCTATACGGAAGAATATGCTTTAATTAGCATAGGAATCATCTATCTTCATAAAAAACAGTTAAAAGTAGTATCTATCTTCATAAATATCAGTCAAAGGAGGAAGTCCAACTTCAGCCCGACGAATATTTAAATCATTACGATTCTGTTTTGCTTTAGCCTGCTTAGCTTCCTGCCATAAATTATATACCTGTAAAGTATAAATAATCTCACGTAGTCGTTGATAATGTATAAAGTATGGAACATTATTTAGCAGATAATTCATAAACATCAATGTAATGAGTGGGAAAATTATTGCAAGATAACTGTTAGTAGGTGATTCTCCCACTATAAAAGGCAAAAACTTTTTTATAAAACAGATAAAACCATTTTTATCTATACAATAATTAGAGTTTTCATTATTGGAAGAACTACTCATTTTATGAGTAATGTCAAATTTAGACGGCTTCGATTTCTTAACATTTATATCAATAAAAGTATCATCTGAAGAATAATGATGATTAATTTCAGAATTTGACTTATTCTTGGATTCATAATCTGATTTTACATATGTACCGTCATCCGTTGATAAAAATTTCAAATTATGTTGTTGATCTAAAGAGATTTCTTTGTTTATAGCGTGATATGCACACGACAAACTACATAAGCAATCGTAATACAAAAAAACCATTTAGCTATAACCTTAACAGTTTTAGCTACATGCCAAGTAGAAGATGCCATTCTTATATGTGATTCATTTTTACTTATTATAGAATAAGCATTGGGGACATGTAGTTGGAGTTCTATTTTGTAATTGTTGATTTGATTTTTGGTACGCGCTGGCGAATTAATCCACATAACATACTTAAGCAATTTATATTGCCTACGTTTTAATAAATACTTATAGTAACTCATATAGGGGAAATCACAGCGTTTTTCAGTTGCACAACCAGACTCATTTTGCATATGGAGTACAATATAAGCAACCATAAGTAGACTGAAGGGCTCAATTTTCTTTAGACTCCTCTTGCTTAATCTAACCCGTTCAAACCAATTATCATTATTAATTCTTTTCAATCTCCTTTTAAACACAAATAATCTCCCAGCACGCCATATAGTTTTATTGCGAAATGAATTCATCAAAGGAACTATTTTTACGGCATTTATAATGACAGTTCTTGATCTAAAAGGTATTCTACATAGTTCTGGAAAAAGTAAATTTGCTATCATAATATAAATATGACGACTCCCTCTTTTAAGTTCATCCACATCAGAACTATTTTTCATACGAATCAACATCTTTAATACATCCTGAGCCAGTTTTAATACATTTAGCTGCTTCAGGAAATAGAACGCATAGTAGATTGCTTCGAAAACTATTTAAAAAAAATGTTTTCTGATGCATTGTTTTCTGATGTATCATAGGATACTTTAAACCTGGATATAAAGACCTCTGGATTACTGATAATTTCTTTTAAAGATGCCACAACATCTTTACAGTAATCAAGATAATCAGAATCATAAGGATTATTACGAAAAACATCTTCTCGACATTCTTGCATAGCATCCACTAACGGACTAACCTCACCCAAAAGAAGATTTGCAGAATATATCACTCTTTGAGATTCATAAAAGAGAGCATCTTTCGAATCATTACAAGAAGGTCCTGTAGGCATACCGTTCAAGAACCCTATCAATTTTTTCATCTGCTCTCTACGTATATCCATACGATCAGGCACTTTTATATCGGCTCGATAGAAAATATGGCCAATCACATAAGACAAAATAAGAAAAGACAGAAAGGCTACAATCCAGAACCAATCACCATCTTTCATGAGGAATCCAAACTTATTCCCTGGATTCGCATAACATATAATGGGAAATACAACACAAAGGATTATGCTAAAGAGAAATAGAGCACCGGGGATGAGACCACCCAAGATATCTACCATCAATTCATGAGCAATTTTTACGCTATTAAATTCATAACGCTCGTCTTCTACTTGATTCTTATTCTTATCCATGATTCAAAAGTTATATTATCTATGATTACTGTATCGACAAATATTTCCTATATGTTATCCCCTTTCTCAATAC
>CAMWQE010000003.1 GCA_947176335.1 uncultured Porphyromonadaceae bacterium
GCCTTCATTGCAGCCTCAAGCGCATCAAGAGAGCCATGTACTTTTTCATCAACCGGAACATAAACTTCGGTCGATGCCGCCCAAAGGACAACCACGCGCTCAACTCCGGTTTCTTTTTTGAAGTTGCGGATATCCTCGCGGAGCTGTTCAACCATTTCCCAGCGGGTTTTATCAACCATGACATTGTCACCATCAAGACGCTTTGCATAATCTTTATCGAAAGCGGCTTTCATTGGCACAATCTTTTCAAGTTCGTCCTTAACCGGTTCTATATCCTTGGATTGAAGCACTTCAGCATAGCATGCGCTTTCGTAGGCGTTAGCGGGATATACGTCCCAAGCACCGAAAACAATGTCATCCAATTTCGCCATAGGCACAATATCCTCATACTTGAGATATTTTTTCTCTGCGCCTTTGCCCACACGAATTTTATCGTACTGTGTCATGGAGCCTACCGGCTTGGCAAGACCTTTACGCGCCATAAGTACGCCGGTCATAAAAGTGGATGTAACTGCTCCAAGTCCAACCACGAGAACACCGAGTTTTCCTTCAGCAGATTTTACTGTTGTTTTGCTCATGATACAAATAGAGTTGGTATAATTATTTCTTATTCATTTTTCGCCGCAATATTTATGCGGTGTGGCAAAAATAAGCATTATCTATGAGATGAGGAATGCCATTACTAAATTTAAGGAAAGTTCAGTCGCTTAATGTTGTCACATGACGTCCCGACAAATCGTAGGTCTGCATACGGAGGTACCAACCTAATGCCTCATAATCGCTGCCGAATTCCGCCTGTTTTTCCACTGAAACCGGTTCTCCGATAGTAACATGCATCTTTTGATGGCTTTTCTTGAGCAGTTCGCGGACAAGGTTTGCGGTGCGCAATGGGATACTATGATGGCCCAGGAAGTTGAAATACCGTGAATTTGTGCCGTGGAAATATATCGGAATCACCGGAACCTTTGCTTTCTGGATGATTTGTAGGATTACAGGCTGCCACGGACGGTCGGTAATGATACCGTCTTTGTCAGTCTTGCCGATTGCTCCCGCCGGGAAAAAGCCAACAGGCTTGCCGTCCCTCAACATCGAGAGTGCTTCGCGGACCCCCGCTACCGATACCCTACGTTTCTCCGGGTCAGTAGACGCAGATTGGTCCACTGCTATAAAATTGGGACGCATAGCAGAAATATGGTTGAGTATCATATTGACCATCACCTTATATTCAGGACGCACGCGAGTAACGATATTTATAAGCATGATACCGTCGATGTGTCCAAAGGGATGATTGCTTACCGTAATAAACGGTCCCTCTTTGAATCTCTCAAGAATTTCCATGCCGTCTACCTGAAGGTCAATCTTGAACTCATCCTTTATCAGATGTTCGGTAAACTCCGGCCCGGGTGTCTTGCACCAAGCCGAGTGGATGCGGTTCACCTCATCTATCTTGAAATAATGCATCAGCCATTTGACAAGTCGAGGATATTTTGCCGCAACAGGTGCAATCTCGATAATGTCTCTCATATTGAGCACATCCGGACGAACTTCTACATCCGGATATTCCTCAAAAACATATACCTCCTCGCCAAATTTATTTTTCTTGCTTATCATTGTTGCTTAAGGTTGATTTTTTTGTTCCGATTCCGATTGCATTGAGGAAACGACCTATATATTTGTCAAATCGAGTCACTTTAAAGACGAAGTGGCGCTGAAGCAGGAAGTTCCAGCAGAGTGACACTGAAAGTGCAACAAAAAGACGCGCTGCAAGAAAAATACCGTCTTTTGATAAGCCCTTTATATGATGCAGCCATTCCCAGCCGTTCACTAAAGAAAATACAGCTTCTGTACCAAAACTGTTTAGAAGCAACGAGCCCATCCATACAAACACGAATTTAGACAGTGCTATGCGCCAGTCAACTCCAAACGCATGGAATGTGAAACGATAATTGATGATACAATTGAAGATACCTCCGATAAAAGCTCCTATCGCCGTTGACAACCATGCTGACAATCCAATAAAAGAGAATACCAGAAATGATGTCAGCGTGTCAATCCAGCCACATAGTTGGGATGACACGCTTGATCTTATCAGCGTGAAAAACAATCCGTCGCTGTGCAGGATTTTATCCTTTATCTGTGCGATGCGGGTATTTTGCTGTTCCTGAGTCTCTTTCTTAATGGAGTCGGTATTATTATCCATGAAAGGGCTTTGGAGGATCAATCTTGGCAAGTGCTCTCAGGTCCTTGACCAAGGAGACGATATAGATGACAAAAAGTGCTACGGCAACGAGTGCTCCGATTCCATCATAAATGGTCCAAGGCTCACCGAATACCTCCACAGTGTTGTCATTCAGCGGGAAGAAAATATAGAAAATGAAAACCGCGATGATTACCAATCGCATTTCTGTTGGTCCTAAGCTTGCATAGGTAAGCCGGAACTTGCCGAGCACTATAGTGGAAATGTAAGTGTAAATCGACATACACAGGTAACCGCCCATAATAAACAGGGAAATGCTGAGATACATCAGCGGAGATAGTCCCAGTCCGATACAGAACAGGCAGGTGGTCAGTGCATCAAGGGAATGATCAATAAAGAAACCATATTTCGGACGCTGGGTATTACGTGTACGCGCAAGAGTTCCGTCAAGACTGTCCCCGTACCAGTTTAATACCAGACAGAATGAGGATGCCCACAGATAGTTCACATTATATCGCGCCAGCCAGCAAAATACAGCATATAACACCGCTGCGGCTACCCCGAAAAATGTAAGGGTATCAGAAGTCACCCATCTTGGCTGACGTTTGGCAAACCACACTAATGTTTTCTTCTCAAGTCGGTTGAGAAGAGAAGTCTGGATGCGCTCCGCATTTTCATTTCCCATTATTGGCTTATTTAAAATGAATAAATGCCCAAAATATCAAAAGAAACAGGACATTGTGTTAAAACCGATACAAAGTTAACATTTATATTTGAATTAGGACAAAATGACAATAATTTGTATTACGCCTTATTCACTGAGATGCATTATCAGTCAGCATCATCCGATTTTGTCAGGTCAAGCACAACGTTATCGCTCTTGTTTTTCTCTATGTACTGCTTCCGGAGCGGATTGGTATGCATCCTGTCATGCACAGCCCTATTCCTGAAAATATCAATCGCTTCAAAAATCGCCTGACGCATTGAATCGGCATTGGCGATTCCGCGCCCGGCAATATCGTAAGCAGTGCCATGATCCGGTGAGGTACGCACAAACGGGAGTCCTGCCGTGAAATTTACTCCGGTGTTCATTGCAATTGTTTTGAACGGCGCCAGACCCTGGTCATGATACATGGCAAGCACGCCATCGAATTTTGTGAACTGTCCTGTGCCGAAAAAACCGTCACAGGCATAAGGACCGAAGCAATTAATCTTGTCTGTCTGGCATTCCGCTATTGCCGGCTCTATCACCTCTTTCTCCTCAGAGCCGAGCAAACCCTCTTCGCCTGCATGGGGATTGAGGGAAAGCACTGCGATGCGGGGGCGGTTGATGCCGAAATCCCTCCTCAAGGATTTGTCAAAATCTTTCAGGCGCTCCACCACCGCCTCCTTGGTTATTGCCTCCGGAACTTTCGAGATAGGGATGTGCCCGGTAACGAGTGCAACCCGGAGTGAGGTCGCGGGATCGGTAAGTATCATCAGCGCTTTCTCGCCGTTGTCGGCAAGCGATGCCTGGAGGTATTCGGTGTGCCCGGGGAAACGGAATGTCTCGCTTTGGATAGTGTGTTTGTCAATCGGAGCGGTGACAAGAACATCAATGTCACCGGCGCGCAAGTCCGTCACGGCACGTTCAAGCGCGACAAATGCGGCATTACCCGCTTCTACCGACGCGATGCCCGGCTCAACCTTGACCTCTTCACCGACCACATTTATAATATTGTTCTGTCCGTCCCGCGCTTCAGCCGCCCTTGATATCTGGTTCAACTGAATGGGGTTGGCAAGTGAGCTTTTCTTATAATATCCTGCAATCTTTGCCGAACCGTATATTACCGGAGTACAGATTTCAAGCATACGCTCATCTTCAAGAGCCTTGAGTATAATCTCGTAGCCAACTCCGTTTATGTCTCCTTGGGTAATTCCAACCCTTATCTTTTGTTTATCACTCATCGTTGTCAAGTATTTTTTCAGAAATGCCTTCCTCCTTATTTCTTGATTGAGGACGGATTTGCCATATTCCACAAATTGAGATATGCCGCACGGGTAATATCAACTGTTTTCGGGTAGTTGATTTTGTCTGCATGGTCAGACGGCATGTGATAGGCGGGATGTCCGTCAGTATGGTACCATATAATGGGTATGTCACGTTTGGCAAAAGAGCCATTGTCTCCGCCACCGATAGGTCTGTCCCATGCACGGTAATCAGGTTTCAGGTTCAATCCCCGCTCCTTGATGTCATTTCTCAACCACTCTTCAAAAGCAGGATATGCGGCGGTGTAGAAATAAACCACATGCTCCGGAACATCTTCCCTGTTATTCCTTCCTATCATGTCAAAGTTGATATAGCCTTTGATTTTTTCAGGTTCAGCCCATGTCTGCATGAAATACTCGGAACCAAGCAAGCCTTTCTCTTCACCATCCCACAGAGCGAAGATGATTGTACGCTCAGGCTGTTCGCCACTCTCGATAAATGCACGGGCAATCTGAAGCACTGCGGCAACACCAGAAGCATTATCATCCGCGCCATTATATATTTTGTCCCCGTCCAGAAGTGGATCTACTCCAAGGTGATCGTAATGCGCTCCCATGACAACATACTCATCAGCATTCTTTCCGGGAAGCACACCAAGTATATTTCTCAGATTAAGCTTCTGATGCACAGATTTTTGCAGTTCCGCAATACTATCCGGATGCACCTGATATCTGCCTCTGCGCTGCCTTTCAATCCGATATGCCTCAAATGGCTGTTCATAACCATTTGCATCCCAAGGCTTTAAACCCATAGCCTTGATGTTTGCAAGAACATAATTGCCGGCAATCCTCCCGGACTTGTAGCCGGCTTCCCTGCCCTCCAGTTCATCGGAAGCGAGGAATCCTATATGCGCTTCGGCGGTTTCTGAATTGATTGTACGGTATCCTTTGTCAACAGGTTTCTCCGCATTAAGCGTTGTGCAGATTGCACCGGCGAATATTGCAAGAAGAAATTTTTTCATAAGGTATTAATTTATAGTAAGCGCAAAAATACAAAAAAATTAGCTATTCTGAATGAAACGCATTGAATACAATAGAAGCTTTGGCGGGACCGACTACTGCCGCAAGGTCATCAAGATCCGCTTCCTTGATTCGCTTGACGCTCCGGAAATGCTTGAGCAAAGCTTCACGGGTCTTGGTGCCTATTCCTTTAACAGAATCAAGTTCTGATACAAGTTGCCCCTTGCTCCGTCTGTTCCTGTGATGGGTGATGCCGAAACGGTGCGCCTCATCGCGGAGATGCTGGACCACTCTGAGGCTGTCCGAATTTTTGTCGATATATAACGGCACACTGTCTCCGGGAAAATAAATTTCCTCAAGCCTCTTGGCAATGCCCACCACAGCGATTGTGCCCCGCAGTCCCATTTCATCAAGCGCCTCCACCGCGGCACTGAGCTGACCTTTGCCACCGTCAACCACAATCAGCTGCGGAAGCTCCTCCCCTTCATTGACAAGCCTCGTATATCTTCGGGTGAGCACCTCTTTCATGGAAGCGAAATCATCGGGACCTTCAACTGTCTTTATATTGAAATGCCTGTAATCTTTTTTCGAGGGTTTGCCGTCCTTGAATACGACACAGCTTGCAACCGGATTCGTTCCCTGTATATTCGAGTTATCGAAGCATTCAATATGGTGCGGAAGGGTTTCGAGGCGGAAATCAGATTTCATTCTTTCAAGGAGCTTTTGTGTGCGCTGCTCGGGGTCTTTGCGCGCAAGCTGGTTCAGCATATCTATTTTATGCTGCCGCGCATTACGCTCCGATACCTCCAGAAGTTTTGCTTTGTCACCTCTCTGGGGAACCATAAAAGTGACCCCGGGCATCTCTACATCCGGTTGCTCTGCAACAAGCACCGCCTCATATTCTATGTCAAATTGCTTCGCAATCTCAGCCATCGCGTAGCCGAGCAACTGGGGTGCGGTTTCATCCATACGCCTCTTATACTCCAGAGTCACGCTTCTTACAACCGCACCTCTTCTGACATGCATGTAATTTATGAATACATCAGCTCCACCATCGTCATCAATACCGAACACGTCCACATCTCCAATTGTTTGGCTCACTATGACGCTTTTCCCGCTGTAACGCTCCACAAGCTCATACTTCTCTTTTATCTCCTGCGCTTCCTCGAAACGCAACTCCGCACTTAGTTCGAGCATCTGTTTTTTGAGGTATTCAAGAAGTTCGGCAAGATCGCCCCGCAAAATCTTCTTCACGTTTTCAATCTGCTGGGCATATTCCTCCTGGCTGATTTTACCCACACATGGGCCTGAACACCTTTTAATATGGTAATCCAGGCAAAGGCGTCCTTTCCCTTCAGCGACTGTAGACGGTGTTATCAAATGGCGACAGGAGCGCAGAGGATAAAGTTCCCGGATAAGTTCAAGCACAGTTCGTGCCGAAGTGGTGTCAGTATATGGACCGTAATATTTGGAACCTTCAAGCTCTTTCTGCCTTGTCATGAAAACACGGGGGAAAGGCTCCTTGGTCACCACAATCATAGGATACGATTTGTCATCTTTAAGAAGCACATTGTACCTCGGCTTGTACTCCTTAATCATGGAGTTCTCAAGATTGAGGGCATCTTGCTCCGTAGGCACAACTATGTACTTCATATCTGCAATCGCACGCACAAGCAGGTTCGTCCTTGTGCTGTCGTGGGTGCGGTTGAAGTATGAGGATACTCTTCTTTTAAGATTTTTCGCTTTGCCGACATATATCACATTACCCTCGGAATCGAAATACATATATACTCCGGGGGTAGTGGGCAAAATAGAAATTTTGTCGGTGAGTTCCTGTGATTTTTTATGCTTAGCCAAATGGGGACTCCTTATATCAATAAACAATCAGGGAATCTACCTGCACATCCTCAGGCAAGGCTTTCCTGCCATTCAATGCACCCAGCTCTATAATGAAGTTGATATAAATTTTCTTCGGGTTCATGCTTTTCACGAGTTCGTAAGCCGCAGCCATTGTTCCACCCGTTGCAAGCACATCATCATGAAGCACGACTATGTCATCTTCCATAATAGCATCCTTATGGATTTCGATAGTGTCCTTACCATACTCTTTCGCATAAGTTGCTTTGATTGTCTCTGCCGGAAGTTTGCCCGGTTTGCGCGCAGGCACAAATCCCGCTCCAAGCTCAAACGCAAGGATTGAACCGCAGATAAAACCTCGGCTCTCTATGCCCACGACCTTAGTCACACCCTTGTCACGATAGAGCTGGGATAAATCCCAGCCAAGGATATGCAGCGCACGCGGGTCCTTAAACGCAGTTGTCAAATCCTTAAACACGATTCCCTGGGTAGGGAAATCCATCACGTCCCTGATTTTTGATTTAATGTATTCCATCTATTTATCGTTTTACTTCATAAATCTAAATATTACGCCCTTAGCGGTGTTCCACGTGAAACAATCATCTACCTAAAAGCACAAGCAATATGCTGATATCACTTGGAGAAATACCCGGAATGCGGGATGCCTGTCCAACCGTCTGAGGATTGATTTTAATCAACTTCTGTCGTGCCTCAGTAGAAAGGCTCTTGACCGAATCATAGTCAATCATGCCAGATAGCTTAACATTTTCAAGACGGTTCATTTTATCAGCAAGAGCACGCTCACGCTCAATATAGCCACCATATTTCATGAGAATCTCAGCCGCCTCTATAATTTCTTCCCGACGCCGCTCCTCGATGTTGGAATCAATGAAGATGCCGAAACTACTGATTTCAGACGCAAGAATCTTGACATTCAATCTCGGGCGAAGAATCAAATCATAAAGCTTTATGCCCTGCTTCAACGGTGACTCCCCTACTCCGACCAAAAAAACATTTATATCGTCCGGACGAACAGTAAAATCTTTCGCAAAAGAAATAATGGAATCTCTCTGCTGCCTCTTTGATACCATAAGATTATATCTGGACTCATCAGCAAGACCGATATTGTAAGCTTTTTCCGTCAATCTCATATCAGCATCGTCCTGGCGCAAAAGAATCCTATATTCAGCACGTGATGTAAACATCCTGTATGGCTCATCGACACCTTTAGTAACAAGGTCATCAATCAAAACACCTATGTAGGCTTCATCACGATTCAACACAAATGGAGATTCACCTTTAGAAAAGAGAGCGGCATTTATCCCGGCAATAAGACCTTGCCCAGCGGCTTCCTCGTAGCCGGTAGTCCCGTTTACTTGTCCGGCAAGGAACAATCCTGGCACTATCTTACTCTCCAAAGAGTGGGTTAACTGTGTCGGATCAAAGAAATCATATTCTATAGCGTAACCGGGACGATAGATGCTGACATTTGCGAATGCAGGTATAGTTTCCAATGCGCGCAGCTGCACATCGAACGGAAGTGACGATGAAAACCCATTCAGATAAAACTCCTGAGTTTCCTCTCCCTCCGGTTCTATGAAGAGTTGATGCTCCGATTTATCGGCAAAAGTCACAATCTTCGTTTCTATGCTCGGGCAATATCTTGGACCAATACTCCGGATTTGTCCATTATAAAGAGGTGAATCAGGCAATCCTTCACGTAGCACCTCATGCGTCCGGGGATTAGTATAAACAATATGACATGCCCTTTGTTTCAAATCCCGATGTACATCCGGCAGGTACGAGAACCGATGGTTATCATCTT
Source organism: uncultured Porphyromonadaceae bacterium (assembly GCA_947176335.1). Lineage (GTDB taxonomy): Bacteria > Bacteroidota > Bacteroidia > Bacteroidales > Muribaculaceae > Paramuribaculum. The sequence goes on from CAMWQE010000003.1 coordinate 8,868, forward strand.
CCAGTTCCTGAACTGAAGTCTTGCTCCAGTCGATACTTCTACCATCTATCCTGACAGGAGTACCGGTTTTCATACGCTCTGTCCGTATGCCAAGACCCTTCAATTGGTCTGTCAGTCCGTAGCTCGCCGGTTCAGAGATTCTGCCTCCCTGCATCTGCACTCTGCCTATATGCATAAGTCCGTTAAGGAATGTACCGGCTGTAATAACTACGGTCGGAGAATGAAATGTAACACCACTTTTGGTCTTGACACCTCCTACTCTTCCATCTTCAATTAAAAGTTCAGTGACATCATCCTGCCACATATTAAGATTAGGAGTATTCTCAAGGACAGAACGCCACATACCGCTGAACTTCATCCGATCGCTCTGTGCACGGGGACTCCACATTGCAGGACCCTTTGAACTATTAAGCATCCGGAATTGTATTGCTGTCTTATCAGTAATAATTCCGGTCATACCACCCATTGCATCAATTTCCCTAACAATCTGACCTTTGGCGATACCACCTATGGCAGGATTGCAGCTCATTTGAGCAATTTTATTCATGTCAAGGGTAATAAGCAGAGTCTGAGCACCCATAATCGCGGCTGCATGAGCCGCCTCGCATCCGGCGTGCCCGGCTCCGACTACTATCACATCGAAATCAAATTTCATTCTTCTTCCTTTAGTTTTCCAAGGGCAAGCAATGCAGCATCTTCATGTGCTTCCATTATTTCACGCTCACCCTCGCCTTTGTCGTTAATCCCACACAGATGAAGCAGCCCATGAACAATAACCCGGTTAAGCTCCGTTTCATAACTTGCTCCCATACCCTCGGCATTGGAGGCAACTGTGTCAAGAGAAATATACATATCGCCGCTGACAAGTTTGCGCCGGCTATAGTCAAAAGTGATTATGTCCGTATAATAATCATGGTTTAGAAATTCACGATTAACTTTCAGGATTGTTTCGTCATCACAAAAAACATAACAAAGCTGTCCCAAAATTCTGTCATGGTTTCTTGCAACCTCAGCAAGCCATTTTTCCATCAGCCTGACATCAAGGTCAGGTAAGTTTACATTTTCCGTGTTCCAGGTAATATTTGCTGCCATCTTGCGAATTGTTACTCACAAAGTTAAATAAAACACTTATTTTATGCAAAAACTATCCCGACAAGGATTTTTCTGAAAAATATCAAATTATCGCAATGTGCTAAATATCAAATTATTACACCATTTTAACGCTTTCAAAATTGAATATTTGACAGTATTCCGATAGTTTGTATTGAAATTTTGTATTCTGAACGCGTTATTTTTTATTATATTTGTGCAAAGCTAAATAAATTAATAATGAGCAAAATATCGGCAACAGTCATCACCTTCAACGAGGAGAACCATATTGCCCGATGCATCGAGTCACTCCGTGACATCGCCGATGAGATTATTGTGGTCGATTCTTTTTCTACAGACAAGACCGCAGATATTTGTGAGGCATTAGGATGCAAAGTCACAAAACGTAAGATGCAAGGATATGGAGCACAAAGGCAGTATGCCACCTCGCTTACCTGCCATAATTACGTTTTGGCTATTGATGCGGATGAAGTTCTTTCACCCGCGCTCCGCGCGTCACTCATAAAATTGAAAAACGGTGAATTCAACCACCGCGGCTACTGCTTTGCACGCCTCAACTTTTATTGCGGCACACCTGTGAAACATTGCGGATGGTATCCCGATATCCAGGTTCGGCTGTTTGACAAACGCTATGCAAACTGGAACCTGCATGATGTTGCTGAAAGGGTGATTTTCCGTGACAATGTCACACCTGTGAAACTTGACGGTGACATACTTCATTACCGTTGCGCTACAGAAGAGGAGTTTCAGGAAACAGAGAAAGCTCATGCAGCCCTAATGGCAAAATCCCTGATAGAAAAGGGGGAAAATCCGAACGCACTTACCCCATATATTCAGGGTATCAAAAGCTTCATCAAGTGCTATATCGCACAAGGAGGAGCATTCGATGGAATTGTAGGCACCGCAATCAGCAAGCAGCGCTACCATTCCACACTCCTTGCCTGGAGTACCGCACGAAAAAAGAATAAAGGAAAAAAATAACCCAATATACCTCTCCCCTCCCCTATGCCATGAGCAAACAATTGAAAGTATATTGCAAGAACATCGAGGAATATGTGGACATTCAAGGTGGAAACTCCCTTCTTGACATATATAACAAGATTGCTGACCGACTGGACTTCGTTCCGGTATGCGCAAGAGTAAACTACAAGACTGAGGATTTATGTTTCCCGGTTTATGCTCCGAAAATGGTGGCATATCTGCCGGAAACCTCTCCAAGTGGAACAAGAACCTATGTACGCTCACTATGCATGATGCTATATAAGGCTGTAGCAGAATGCTTTCCTGGCAAATCGCTTAAAATCGAACACTCTATCGCAAACGGTTACTTCTGCCGTTTGAACAACAATTGGATTCCCTCAGAAGAAAATGTCAGGGCACTGAAAAATAAAATGAGGGAATTTGTCGAGGCAGATATCCCATTTGAAAGGAAAGAGCGGTTGACAACTGACGTTGTAAAAATTTTTGAGAGACAAGGACTGAAAGACAAGGTCCTACTCCTGAATACCCTTCATGAGTTATACACTACATATTATCGTCTCGGAAACATCTGTGACAGCTATTACGGTCAGCTTGCCCCTTCAACTTCTTATCTGAATGTGTTTGACCTCGTTCCCTATAAGGACGGATTCCTTCTGATGCCTTTTGACAAAAACGACATCAGTCAGGCTGCAAAACCTATAAACCAGGAAAAGATGTTCCGGGCATTCACCGACTATCTTGATTTTAACAAGGTTGTCGGAATCCGAAATGTCGGAGAACTGAACAAAGCGGTCGAAGATGACCATTCTGCAATGGTAATCAATGTGTCAGAGGCAATGCACAACAAGCGTATTGCAACAATTTCCGATGAAATCACCAAACGATACAATGAGGGAGGAGCCAGAGTCGTTCTAATCGCCGGGCCATCCTCAAGTGGCAAAACAACATTTACAAAAAGGCTTGCCATACAGCTTATGACAAACCTGATGGAACCTGAATTGATTTCTCTCGATGACTATTTCGTTGACCGGCATCACACACCGAAAGATGAGTCGGGAGACTATGATTACGAGTCATTGTACGCTCTCGACCTCGAGCTGTTCAATGCCCATCTTGCGGCACTGCTGCGAGGAGAGGAAGTAGAACTCCCCTATTATAATTTCTCTACCGGAAGCAGAGAATTCCGCGGCAACAAAATAAAGTTGAAACCAAATTCAATCCTCCTTATAGAAGGGATACACGGACTGAATCCTGAGTTAACGAAATCAATCGAGCAGAAGATGAAATATCTTGTATATGTTTCTGCGCTGACCACAATATCAATTGACGACCACAATTGGGTACCGACAACAGACAACAGGCTACTGCGCCGAATTATCCGCGACCACAAATACCGCGGCACTTCTGCTGTTGATACTATACGAAGATGGCCGAGTGTGAGACGTGGCGAAGAGAAATGGATTTTCCCCTACCAGGAGAATGCCGATTCCACATTCAATTCATCACTATTATTTGAACTGGGTGTAATAAAGGATAGAGGCGAAGAGATTCTCCGCCATGTTCCGAGGGATGTGCCTGAATTCGGTGAAGCATCCCGACTACGCAAATTCCTGAGCTATTTCGCTTCAATAAGCGAAAAATATGTGCCTTCAACCTCGCTCCTGAGAGAATTTCTGGGAGGCAGCTCTTTCAGCTATTAATCAGTCAAGCGCACCGCTTATACGGCGTGCAAAACCAACCATATGCAAGGCTGTTTCAGCAGCCTCAACCCCTTTGTGCCCTGCCGGACCTCCAACCCTATCAAGAGCCTGCTGGTCGTTTTCAACAGTAAGAACACCGAAAATCACAGGGATATCCGACAAAGTGTTCAATTCTGTCACACCTTGAGTCACACTCTGGCACACATAATCGAAGTGCGGAGTATCACCGCGCACAACACAGCCAAAAAAAATTATAGCATCAGCCGCTCCATTCTCAATAATCTGATTGCCTGCAAAGGTAAGCTCTACGGCTCCCGGAACTTCATATACTGTTATATCCTCATCAGGAATACCGTATGAACGCAACGTCTCAACAGCTCCTTTCGTAAGACGTGAGGTTATAAATCCATTCCATTGAGCCTGCACGATAGCAATCTTCGCACCCTCAAAACTTTTCTTATCCAGTGTTGAATCAGGTCTGTTCTGTGACATAATAATAATTTAACGGGGAAATATCTTATGCCAGAAACCAAGAATATCTACGCCATGATTTCTGGCATTTAATAAAATGTCTACAATTTTCCTATGCACTTCATCCGCATTAAGCCGCGATGCTTTATGGAGCATAGTGTTTAAAAGATGAATACCCTTGTCTTTTGAGGATTTGACAGCAAGAAGAGCCTCGCCTAAAGCCACACTCAGTTCAAGCTGATGAATGGTAAACTCATCCTCAATCTTAGTAAGATATTTCAGGGCGCGTGTAAAATACTGCACTGCTTCGCGTTGGCGCCCCATCTGCATGAGTGTCTTACCCTCCTGCTCAAGTGAATCCACTAATTTCACAGCGGCATTTTCAACACCGGCGCTTACTTCTTCCATATATGCACCGGTAGCCTCATGGAATCTTGCAAGCATTTCTGCCTGCTTTACCCGCGAGGTATAAGCTTTTGTCGCAGCGGCAACCGCAAGCATGTGAGCGACACCGTATCGTTCCGGTGCTGTCTTTGCAAGACGCTCATAAATCTTTGCCGACTTCTCAATCTCGCGCTCGGCATTGCGGTATTGCCCACGCAAATTATTGACCCGGGCAATGTCATAAAGCAATGCAGCAAGGACACTCAAAAACGGCTCATCCCTGCGTTTGGGTTCCAATGCAAGGATATTAAGGCAAGCAGCCGCAACCCTAAGCGCTTCGTCAGTTTCACCAATATGTATAAGCAATCCTGCCTTTATCTGCAATAGAGCTGCATGGAGGTCTGCAAGCATTCCCTCCTCCTCACCTTTGCGGGTAATTAGCTCGTCGAATTCGTTGATTTTATCAACAGCCTCAAGTTCCCTACCCTCAATAACCATCTGGCGGGCGAGCTCACGGCATAAGTCATACGCACGGTTAAATTCTATCCCCACAAAATTCTTCCTGAGTTCGGCAATGTTTATCTGCCCTTTCAGCATCTCTGCCGCCTGTGCAGTATCAGCCGCCAGTTCAAGGAATATAGGTTCAAGAGGTTCTCCCATCATTTACCTTTGTCTCCGCACTGACACACACATTTATCTGACGCACTGTCAGCAATGCGGTTAACCAGCTTTTCCATCTCACCGGTGCCGATTCCAGGAAGATCTGAAAAATTAATATTCTGGTCTATCAAAGCTGCTACCGTTCCGGCTATCGCACCTGCGTTGGTCATCATATCCTCTTTAAGCCCGGCACGCTCTGATTTGACAACAACATCCTTATGATGCAGCTTCACCTCCGAAGCATCGGTATCGATATGGATATAATTGTCGGCATAGAACCTTATATGACGTTCATAGCTTTTATGGGAATCCGTTACATTGAAGATGGTCTTCAAATCTGAACTACGGGTTAGGACCACCGTTGACATTTCCAGATTTTCAAGTATATCCGGCATCATTTTGGTAATACCCGCGCGTGGAGGTGGCATAAGCCCTGGCACATAGATTATTATAGCTTTGCGCTCCACTGCAAGAGAAAGGAGCTCGACGAGATGTGGACGCACACGCGCGTTCAATGAAAAAAACGCGCCGAAAACAACTATATCGTCCGCATCAATACGAGGCCATACAAAATCAAACCGTTCTTTAGGATAAATGCGGCTGCTCACCAACTCATCTCCCGGTTCAAAACGCAAGTTCAAAGGGGTTATTCCATCGGAGTAACGGTCTATCGACTTGGTGTTGACACCGTGTCTGTCGAGAAAAGAAACCAGCATATCACCAGTCGGATCAGAAGCGCACTCACTCACATAGGTCACTTCATAGCCGCAGTCACCCAACATAGCCGCAGCGTTGAGCAACCTACCTCCCGGTTTCGCAGTAACAGGAACCGTGTCAAAATTCCTGTCAGCCGGAAACATCAAATCAAGCGAACATTCGCCTATAATAATTACTTTTCTCATACTCATTACTTTATTACAATGTGTGTCTCCATAGCTAATATTCGGTGGAATATATGCGGTGCAAAGTTACAAAAAAACGTGATTTTAGCTATGCTGCGCAATTCAGTCCTTAATTTTTACATGAAGGCATTTTGATTGCTCGACTTTGGGTGCTTTCATCTGATTGCCCACAATCTCAACATCTTTACATCCATTAAGAATAAATACCGGCTCGGTATCACCCTCCACGATATTTTTCATAAACATCAATTGTGCCGTCGATTTGGCATATAGCACCGGACGCCCTGATGTAGAGAACTTGTTGTTGATAATCTTTACTCCTTCATGAACCGGTGCTTTTGCCGAAACAACTGTGTTGGACGGATTGAGGGCTATGGTTGCTCCATGCGTCGCCCCATTGTAGCCGCAGTCAATGAAAGTATTGTCACGGATGGTGACATCGGTAACAGGTCCGGACTCAAACCATCCCTCGGCATCACCTTCTATCAGAACCGCCGCCATGCCGAGACGTGTAAAGGTATTGTTCTCAATAACCACCTTTCGCGGAGTAGTGGCAAGTATGCCGCGTGTGCTATGTCGAGTAAAAGTACATCCGCTCACATGGAGTGTCGGAGTACAGGTCAGGTTTTCCACGCAAGTGAATCCGGTCTTAACAGTGGAGGGAACCTCTCGGTCAAAAGCTACAATGAGATTGCGTGGATTTTCCCTTACTACAGAAGTGACCACAGCTTTCTCGCCGCGAAGCATCGTGGAAGGATCCACAAATGCCACAGTGTCGCCGGGATGATAGGCTATGAAACCGTACGACTGGTGATGCATGAACCGTAGCCTTAGGGTATTGTCTGAAATGATGTTCTCAATCCGGAGATTTGTGCCGTGCACATTAATAGCATCATCATGCGACCCTGAGAAATTGCAATCCTTGATTTCAACGGCACCGCTGCATCCTGAGAAATGCATGAAGTCCGCGGAAGAGGCAAGAATACGTCCGGATGTTTCAGAAGGACGGCAGTTAACACGGTGCATGGTAACATTGCGGGTATATTGGCTCACAATGCCGAGGCCATGCATATAGCGCATATTAACATCCTCAAGCTTGACATCATGACTATCGATAATCAGGGTTCCGACCTGGTCACGGATTATATCGCGCAAAGTAAGAGTCGCACCGACTTCCGGCGAGAAATCCAGAGGAACTGTAAATGCAAGTACTCCTGGACGGATTTCCTCTACATCGCATTTGGAAAGAAGATTCCAATCGCTTGAATAAGTCGCGTGGTCAGTGGACGGGCTGTAACTGATGCAATGCACGCGGTTGGACCTCCATCCTTCACCGATAAGGCTGATACGTCGGTCGGTAATATCGTATCTCGTATCGGGATGCACTGACATCACTACTTTGCCGGGAGTCACCTCCGCGTATGTAAGCTCAGAGCCGCCGGGACGCTCAAAGTCCACTGAAAGATTGCGCAGTGTTATCCCACCGCAACTGTCTATAGCTATCGGGGTAATCTTGCCGTGCATCATAAGGGTAGCACCGGACCCTTCCACTGTCAGCCCCTCTATTCCGTTGAAATGCAGACCGAGCGTCTTTACCTTCGACGGACATTCAACCTCAGAAGATGTATTTGATATATAAATTTCTTTCCTGATTGCTCCCTCCGGCCATATATCATACCGTCCCGGCTCAAACAGCAGCACGGCACCCGGCACAGAGCGGCAACTGTCTATTGCCGTCTGAATAGCTGCAACTGAATTTACAAACGTTCCGGGACGACACCCGAAGTCACTAACCCGTATGGTATCAGAAGGTGCTGCGGCAACAGAAAACGCTGCGGCGACAGCTACGCAAAAAACAAAATGTTTCATACCGCAAATTTACAATTATTGCGGCGCTTGCCAAACAAACAGTTACAGTTTTCTGCCCTCGTATTTTTCAACGCACTCCACCCAGTGCCTGTCTACTTTAATGGATTTCGCTGTTTTCGGATCAAAACCAGCCATGACGGTATAGCCTATGCACTTGGTCTGACCGGTGGAACTGTTCACGATGCGCTGCTCCATTTTAAAACTGTGCTCGCTCACAGAAGTAACGGTGGTCCACACTTCAAGGCTTTCATTGAAATACGACGGCGAATAGAAGTCACAGCTTATATGCACCACAACAGCGCGCAGGCTCTTCCAGTCCATCCCCTCAGGAAGCACATCGCTGAAATAGCTCACCTTGGCAAGATCCATAAACGACAGATACACATTGTTGTTCAAATGCCCCAGCATATCTATGTCGGTAAATCTCATCTGCACCGGCAGACTGTGGTAAAAGGGAAACTGCGCCGCCGGCACCTTAGGATTGTCTGACGGCAAATATGAACCTGATTGCATACTTCTTATCTTCTTAATGGATGATTATTTCATTTATAACATTCCGTCCCACCGCCATGTTTATAGACTCAATGATGCGGCTGATATGAAACGAAAGCTCATGCTTCAGCGGAGCGGAAGTAATGTAGACATGGAGTGTTGAACCGGCAACATATCTCCGTGAAGTGTAGCGGTTAACCCCCAGCCCTACTATTTCGCTCCATGCGTATGAGGCACGCTGCCGTGCAAGCATCTCGGCATTGCCGTCCTGCTCCAGGGCGGCATCAATAATCTCTGCTATGCTTTTCGGGTCTGTCCTCTTCATTGCTCAGCTTATGCAGGATGGTGTGAAGACACCGCCCTCCACATTCCACATCTTATATGTACCCGCTGTACGTCCCATTATCTCGTCAAGATGTGCGCGGTTGGTGTCTGTAATGAAAATCTGCCCGAAATCCTCCCCGGTCACCATCCCCATTATCCTTTCCACTCGCTCAGCATCCAGTTTGTCAAAGATATCATCGAGCAGCAGCAACGGCCTCATTCCCGAAACCCTGTGGAGGAACTCATACTGGGCGAATCTCAAAGCTGTGGTAAAAGTCTTGCATTGACCTTGCGATGCCGTGCGCTTCATAGGCATGGAATTGAGTGTCATTGCTATGTCATCGCGGTGAGGACCCACGGTAGTATGCCGCAAAACAGTATCTTTGCTCCTAGCGCTGTCAAGCACCTCAAGCAGGCTTGCAGCGCCATCGCTCATAGAGCCTTGGAAACTGAGGGTGACGCTCTCGCTCCCCTCACCGGCTATTGCACGGTAAAACCGCTCGAACAGCACCTGAAGCTCGTGTGTCCACCGCTCACGCGCCGGATGGATATATGCAGCGGCAATATCCATCTGCAACTCCACAGCGTCAAAGAGTCCACGGTCGTTAATGCCATCCCTGAGCAGTCTGTTTCTTTGCTCTAGCGCTGTACCATACCTAATCAAAGCCTCAAGGTAACGCCTGTCACCTTGAGAAATCACCATGTCCATCCAGCGGCGGCGATCCTCGGATGTACCCCTCACAAGGTCAATATCCGCCGGAGCAGCTATTACAAGAGGGAAAAGACCGATATGCTCGCTCAGGCGGGAATACTCCTTGCCGGCGCGCTTGAGGCTTTTGCGTTTGCCGCGTGCAAGCCCTAAAGTCAACTCCTCGGCTGTGCCTCCACGGTCGTATTTTCCCTTCGCCAGGGCAAAATCCTCACCCTCCCTGATGAGCATGCTGTCCGGCATGCCGCTGAAACTCTTGCAGAAACTAAGGAAATATATTGCATCAAGCAGATTGCTCTTGCCCATACCGTTGTTGCCCAGAAAACAATTTATTTTGGGAGAAAAATCCAACCGTGCTTCGGCGATATTCTTGAAATTTGTAAGTGTCAGGCTATTAAGCTGCATAGGCACTACCGCTTATTTCCTTTTCAAAAAAATCTGTGTGGGGAAATGGTCGCTGTAGCCGTTCAGGAAACGTCCGCCGGCATAAGTGCGGTGAGGCATACCTGTATATGGTGCCTCGGTCTGCTTGAGGAAATCAAGGTCACACACCTCCGCACCGACGAGAGTCAGCACCGCGCCATTGTCCGGAAGCAACATTCCGCCAACGATAATCTGGTCAAAAAGGTTCCACTTGCCCCGGTAAGTCAGCGTGCCTTTTCCTCCTGCAAGAATATCCCACCAGGGATTATAGAAACCGGTCGGAGGCACATCATAGGCATTTCGCCTCGCCCCTATTGTGAGGGCGCATGATGCATTCTCCGGATCATCGTTCAGGTCACCCATTATTATTATAGGTCTCAGTGGAGATGCCGCGCGGATACTGTCTGCAATGCTCTTTGACAGTTCGGCTGCCGCAATGCGCAGGTACTCGCTCGCCTCCTGTCCCCCTAAGCGCGACGGCCAGTGGTTCACTATCACACTTATGGTATCGATGCCTAACACACCGGACACGCACAGCTGGTCACGGGTACGGAAATCCGGATTGCTCTCCACAAAGAGCCTGTGCGCCTCTACTCCCGTCACCTCAAACAGCTCCGGGTCGTAAAGCAACGCCACATCTATGCCGCGTGCATCCGGCGAATCATGGTGCACATATTTCAGCCCGCGGCTTTGCAGCGGCTTTGCATTTACGAGATCTGCTACTACCGATTCATTCTCAACCTCAGCGATGCCTATCACCGCCGGGCCGCCCGGAGTAAGTTCGCTTACCATTCCCGCTATGGCATTTGCAAGGTTGTTCAATTTCAGATTATATTTGGTGGAATCCCATTTGCGTGCCCCGGCAGGACTGAATTCAAGGTCAAACTTGCCATTGGCGTTAATGGTGTCAAAAAGATTCTCAAGGTTATAAAAAGCGACCCCGTACACAGGAGTGCTGTCACTGACGCACACCGGCTGCGCACCGCTCATTCCTAAAGCCGCGCCGAGGGCAAGAACCAGTGAAACTAACGTTTTCTTCATGTTCAAATAATTTTTACCGTAAAATTACCGCTTATCCTCGAACCAACCAAAAAACCGCTGAAAATCCATGCCGCGCATTTTATTTTGATAAATCCTCAAACCTCCTTATCTTTGCCAAGACCATGAAAGCAAGGCATATCATACTATTCCTCTTTATCTGCACGATTGCCGCGTGCACTACCCGCCATGATCCGAGGGTGGAATCACTATTTTCACTTGCCGAATCAGTGCCAGAAGCCGCTCTTGACTCCATCGACGCACTTGATTCACTCCACTTATCTTCTACAGACAGGATGCTGCTGCGCCTCGCCACAATCAAGGCTACCGACAAGGCAGACAGGCAACTGCCGGGCGACACCGCAATACTGCCGCTTGTCGACTACTACTCCTCGCACGAAACAGAACGCTACTACCCTACCGCGCTCTACTATGCCGGACGGATATACTCGGAATCGGGAGACTATCCCACCGCACTCCGATACTTCCAGGACGCACTCGACTTACTGCCCGAAAACACGCCGGACCTCAATCTCCGGGCGGCTGCACTCAGCCAAACGGCTGCTATACTCGCCAATCTGAGACTCTTTGACCAAGCTGAACCGTACTTCACTGAGGCATTGGAGATTGACCGACAAATGCGAGATACAATCAATATGATTTATGACCTTGAGAACCTTGCTAACATCACACTCAGAAATGGAGATTGCTATACAGCTTTATATCTGTTTCTATCTGCTGACAGCCTTACATCAAAGAAATTTCCGGCAAATACTCCTTATTCTAAGTCTAACATTGCATACGCCTATTATAAAAGCGGTGATATAAACTCTGCCTTAACCGCTGTCAAAGAATCACTTATTCCATCAAATACAAAAGACCTGAATATCATCTATTCACAAGCAGCAACCATTTACTATAATGCGGGGTTATATGACAGTACTTACCAGTATGCAAGTAAATTGATAGGTTTGGGAAAGGACTCAAATAAAAGACTTGGCTACTATTACCTCATCCAACCAGAATTATCTGATTTCATACCGCATGATTCGATAAATAGTTATATGAAAAATTATAATGTCAATACTGAAATTTTTCTTAGCAAAAATTCAAATCAAGCTGCATTAATTCAAAATTCATATTACAACTACGCCACACATGAATTAAAACGAATCTCTGCAGAAAAAAGCAAGAACAAGTTTCTTGTAATCGCTCTTATGCTTGCTATTATTTTATTATCACTTATAGTTGTCACACTGTTTGTTTCAAACAGAAGCCACAAACGTAAACTGAGATTAACCGAAGCACTCAACAAAATAAGAGAACTGGAAAAAACAATTTCAGAGCAAACTATGAGCAACAAACTGAGCCCAGAACCTATACCAATAGATGTAACCGATTTGGATTCCACATCCGTAATCAGAGATTCTTTACGCAAACAATTGATAGATGCAGCAAAACTATCTAATCATAAATATGTGATTCCGGAAGTAATATATACTTCATCTGAGTATTCAAAAGTCATAGATTTAATTCACTCTAATAAGAAAATCACTGAAGCTGTATTATGGGATAGTCTTGAAGATCTCACTAATAAGGCTTTTCCCAAATATAAAGATAATCTTTTATTGCTTTATGGAAAAACACCTCGTATCGAAGATATGAGAACAATCCTGCTGATTAAATTGGGATGCCGTCCATCAGAACTTCAGATACTTCTCGGACTGGCAAAAGGCTCTGTGTCATCAAGAAGAGCCGAGATTTCCAAGCGCCTTTTAGGCGAATTATATGAACTGAAGACTGTAGACGCTGCAATACGCTTGTTATAACCATATTACGCTACTTTTCCGCACTTTTTCCGCACTATATTCAACCGGATTTTGACCTATCAAAAAGCCGATTATATAAACATGGATTATTGCCATGACAATATCGGCGCCACCGATATCAGCGCCTAACATACTATTGATTAACAAATAACTAAAGGATAACATCCACCCTTAGATGCCCTTCTAATATAATTCCGCACTTTTTCCGCACTCAAATGCTTGGTATCGCTGATACCTGATTGTACCTTTGCATAAAACTATAAAACTAAACAATATGAAACTGAAAACACTTTGTGTGTTCTTATTTATGTTATTCGCTTTACCTTACTATGGTAAAGCTGACATATTAATGCCGTTGGAACCTCCTATAATTGATGGGGAATCTGACCCAGACTACAGTAAACGAAAAATACCGCCTGTGCCAATTATGTGCTTTATAGATTTTGAGGTAGGGACGGTGTCATTCAACTCCACTGCAATAGGTGAGATTGAGGAGTATCAGATTTGCAATGAATCGGGTGAAACCTGCATCGGCAGCTATGATGACCTGGCTGAATTTGTTTCCGCATTGAGTAGCATTGACGGTGACTTATGCATCCGGTTCCTATCTCCAAAAGGATATTACACCGGATATATAACAAAATAATTATTTCCGGACAATTACAGGAATATCTCTCTATCTTGTCAGGGATGGGGAAAAGGAATTGAGCTGATTTCTCGTGCCAATGTTAAATCAAGGTACCTTTTCCCCATCCTGTTTCATCAAGTCCCTTAAAAAATAAAACAGTTGGGGCGCACCGCGTTCAACATCATGAATCAAAAATAAACAAATATATTATATGAAAATTACCCCCATCGCAGGAATTGCATTCGCACTTGCACTCGCAGGCTGCTCCGATGCAATCAATGAGCCGGAAGCACCGCAAAACCTCCCGGACTCACGGTCCGTGGAGATTGCCGACACTACCTATAAATATGCCTACTACTATGACGACCGCGTAGAGGTGCCAATTGATGAATCAAAAAAGTATGTGATTGTCGAGGAGACGGTTGCAGACATTGCCGTTGCCGCGCCGGCAAAAGCACCGACCCGTTATGCCGGATACATAGTTGACGCCGCAGAACTACTCAAATCCGGCAACACCTCAATAATGGCAGCCTCCGGAAACAATTCACCAATCGTTGCTATCGAAGATGTGACAGCTCACGGCACTCCGCTCAACAATTTCATATATGTGGGGCTTAAAAATGAATCCGACCTGCCTGTGCTTGAAAGGCTCGCCAAGAAAATAGGATGCATTGTACACGGCTCAATTTTAGACCACCCGAAATGGATAAAACTGGAAACCGGCATAAACAGCGCCATGACTTCACTCCCCGCAGCAGCATACCTTTATGAAAACGGGGACTTCCAGTTCGTTGACCCCGGATTTGAGATTCAATATGAAAGTCTTGCAAGCACCACACCTTCAGATCCTTATTTCAGCCAGCAGTGGAATTTGACTGGCGAATACGGCATAAATATCCTCCCTGCATGGGCTATTTCTAAAGGGTCTCCTGATATAACTTTGGCTATCTATGACACGGGTGTAGTTAATATCTCAGACGAATTTACAGGAAGATTCACACAATTCTACTACGATAACAATTTAACAATCTCAAATCCACATGGAACACAAGTCGCAGCGGTCGCAGCTGCATCCCATAATATGTCCTATATTGCAGGAGTCGCTCCTAATGCTAGACTAATGAATCTTAATTGGACATACGGTGGATATACACGTTCTGCAGAAGAGATTGCAGAGGGTTTTATATTATCTTATAAAAATGGAGCTGATATAATAAATTGCTCATGGGGAGCATCGGCGCCTATCCAGAATCAAATTTTGGTAGAAGAAGCTTGCAAGGAAGCGATAATATTGGGTCGCAATGGTAAAGGATGTATAGTAGTTTTCGCTGCCGGTAATAGTGATACATATGGAATCCAATATCCAGCAAGAAACATTCACGACGCAATAACTGTAGGTTCAACTAATACTTCTGGTATACGAAAAGGAACGTCATACGGTCCTCAAATGACAGTCTCAGCCCCAGGACATGAAATTCCTACCACACCAAATGAGAAAGGGGAATGTATTAATTCTGGCACCTCCTATGCCGCACCCCAAGTCTCAGGGCTTGCGGCGCTTATTCTCAGCATACGCCCGGAGCTCACGGCGGCACAGGTAAAGCAGCTGATTATTGAAACTGCATCCCGCTCCACACATAGCGACGAGTACGGTTGGGGTATTATAAATGCCGGATATGCTATGCAGGCTGCAAATCAGGACTATGCGATTTCATGTCCTTCTGCTGGAGTAATCTCTCCAAATGATGGGAAATTGACATTTACCTTGTCTAACGTACCGAGGGGGGCAACTGTAAGCTGGTCAAGCAAATTGGCATCGCAGAAACTTAATTCCTCAAACTCCTCAGCTACGTTTTTCTATCCCTCTATCGGAGCTGGGTATGAAACAGTATCAGCTACTGTATCATATCTGGGCAAAACAAAAGAAGTTACATACCAATGCTATCTTACTTTAAGTACTGTGGTAAATTCAATTAATATTCTGGAAGACTATGACTGGTTAGGAGCTAACCAAATACATCTTTTTGCTGACTGTTCTAAAGAAAATGCACCGATTGAATGGAAAATAACAAGCAGTAATGGGTGCAATTTCCAACTTGTTGAATTTCCTCTTGCTGGAGATGCCAGCTTTATGAGTAATCCTAACGCATATATTACGCTTCAATATGGTGATCCTATGACACCTTTGACTTCAATACCGGAGGGAGCCTACTGTGAAATAACAGCAGAAGTGAATGAGCCGTATGGTGTGTGGCATCGTTGCACTCTCCGCTGGACAAATCTTTGGAACGGATATCAGTGGATTCTTGAGGATAATGGTTTCCTCCGATAATCATATTAATTAAAATTTATTATCTTTGCAAATAAACTATTAAACCAAACAGATATGAATAAAATCCTCCTCGGCTTCACCGCACTTTTCGCCGTTACCCTTTTCAGCGCCTGTTCAGCAGACGACAGCTTCCTCACAGATGATGAGATTAATCAGTTGGACAAAGAAACATCCTCGAAATTTGTAGGCTTAAACTCCCTATATGGAAATTTTTCAGAACAACTTGAATACCCAGATAATGTGACCAACTATGCCATTATAATCCGTAGCAAAAAAGAGATGGAAGACTATGGTTTGGTAGGCGGTGAAATTGTAAATGACACTACCTCATATACTATTACTGATGATAACACTATTATCAAAAATAATATAAAACCCTTTGATGATCCTTCCCGTCCAACAAAACTTATTGATTATTATAAGGATATAAATTGGGATAAACAAAGTCTTGTGGTATTAACATGTTATAATTCATCTATTTGCCGCTATATTGCTAATCTTGATGGAAGTATATATCATAAAAAAGGAAAATATTATGTAGTGATAAAGCCTTTAGTACAGACTTATCAAATCTGCTCACAGGCTCTTTACAGGGATGGTGCTGCATTTGTTGTAAACACTCCAAACCTCAAGAAAAAAGATTTGGTCATACAAATTAATGCAAAAGTATCCATCATGAATCCTAAAACATTTAAATTAGAAATACAGGATATTTCTAAACCTCTTGAATTCAAATAAATACTCCCTTCCCTATCCCCCTGCGGGCGTGCCGGATTTGGATTCCGGTACGCCCCACATTATAACAGAATAATTTTGCAAAGAAAACCATAAAACCAAACAGATATGAATAAAATCCTCCTCGGCTTGACCGCACTTTTCGCCGTTACCCTTTTCAGCGCCTGTTCAGCAGATGACAGCTTCCTCACAGATGATGAGATTAATCAGTTGGACAAAGAGACATCATCTAAATTTATAGGAATAAACGCTTTAAGTGGCAATTTTTCTGAAGAATATAATCATATAGAGATCAACTACGCTATTATATTCCATAGCAAGAAAGAATTAGAAGAATACGGATTATCCGGTAACATAGTAAATGATACAACATCATATACTATTAATGATAATAATTATGTGTCTCAAAACTTTCACTTACGCACTACACTTAGCGAGTATTATAAGGATATAAATTGGGACAAACAAAGTCTTGTCGTATTAACATGCTATAATTCGGACGTCTGCCGCCATATTGTAAACCTTGATGGAAGCATGTATCATAAAAAAGGAAAATATTATGTGGTGATAAAGACTTTCGTCCAGAAAAATTTCATCTGCTTACAATCGACTTACAGGGATGGTGCTGCATTTGTTGTAAACACTCCAAACCTTAAGAAAAAGGATTTGGTCATACAAGTCAATGCAAAAGTATCCATCATGAATCCTGAAACATTTAAATGGGAAATACAGGATATTTCCAAACCTCTTGACTTCAAATAAATACTCCCTTCCCTATTCCCCATCGGGCGTGCCGGATTTGGATTCCGGTACGCCCCACATTATAACAGAATAATTTTGCAAAGAAAACCATAAAACCAAACAGATATGAATAAAATCCTCCTCGGCTTGACCGCACTTTTCGCCGTTACCCTTTTCAGCGCCTGTTCAGCAGATGACAGCTTCCTCACAGATGATGAGATTAATCAGTTGGACAAAGAGACATCATCTAAATTTATAGGAATAAACGCTTTAAGTGGCAATTTTTCTGAAGAATATAATCATATAGAGATCAACTACGCTATTATATTCCATAGCAAGAAAGAATTAGAAGAATACGGATTATCCGGTAACATAGTAAATGATACAACATCATATACTATTAATGATATTAATTATGTGTCTCAAAATTTTTACAATATGATGACACTGAGCGAGTACTATAAGGATATTAATTGGGATAAACAAAGTCTTGTTGTAATAACCTGTGAATATTTTACAACAAATCATACACTTATAAACTTTGACGGAAGTATATATCACAAAAAAGGAAAGTACTATATATTAATGAATCCTTTGGTTCAGACCGGACTTATCCCCATGCAAGCTGTTGATAGAAATGGTGCCGCATTTGTTGTAAACACTCCAAATCTCAAGAAAAAAGATTTGGTCATACAAGTCAATGCGAAAGTATCTGTCATGGGTAACCCACATAAATTTGAAATCCGGGATATTTCTAAACCTCTTGACTTCAAATAAATACTCCCTTCCCTATCCCTTCTGCGAGCGTGCCGGATTGGATGCCGGCATGCCCGCTTTTTATTTAATCTCCTCGCGCCTCAAAATTTAATCTTGTATTATAAACCTAAGTTGAGTAATTTTGCAGTCATAAGCATCATGCTATGACTGACTATTCATATATCTCACTATCTGTCACTCTTTTACACCCGGATGGCAAAGCTGAAAAGCTCATATCTTTCGGGCAGGAAATATCTATGCAATTCAGCGGCAACCCGCTGGAAATGTTTGTCAATGCCGATGAGGCATTTGTTTTTGACACCTCACGCAACCAGAACACTGTATCCATCTGGGCAAAAAACGGCGCCAACACTGTCACTGCGACCCTCGGTATCGACAAAGGCTGCAAGGTAAAGCCGCAGGCAATCATCCGGCTGCTCCGCGAGTGCGTCACCCTGCCGGGGCTTAAAGCTGAGGAACTGTTTGAGGTGTTCGGCTTCCACACCGTAGCATCCCCTATCTGCTACCCGGTGGAGAGCAAACCCGCGCTGCACAGGGCAATGAGGACATTTACCTCTACTGCCGCGCTAGTCGACATTGTCTCCTCACGTTTCAGCGGAGGAGACCGCGAGGCAGCGATAATAATTGCGGTAGATGCCACCGCAGTGCCGGTCGACGAGGAGGACACTATCATCAGGCTGCGCACAGCACCGGTGCCTGACTTCGAGGTAGATGCTACCGAGTGCGTCACCAACCGACCCGAGCCTGAGCCCGACCCGCAGAAATCATTCTACACTGACCCGAAATCACAAACCTATATTGAGGAGGATGAGGAAGAATACGTTGCCAAGCCGAAAAAACGCAGAAAAAATAATCCTTTTGTAATCATCTTGCTTGTAATCATCGCCCTTGCGGCAGGATGGGCGGCTGTACATTTCCTCCCTGCGCTTGTACCTGCATCCGATTATGCCCATATTGAAAGCACCGATGTCACTGCAATAGCCCTGAATGAGGTGCAGGTCGCAGAACCGGAGCCTGTTGTAATCGATACAGTGCACCATGAAGATACCTTTGCTACAGTTGTCCCGGTGCCTGACACAGTGCCTGTTTCACAGCCTGAGCCACTTCCGGTGGAGCAACCCGCGGAAACCGCACAGCAGCCGGCAAAAGCAGATCCCGATGCTGAGAAAGCTGATCTTGACTATCTTAATTCGTCAGCCGTGTGGAAACGGTCGCAACTCAAAAGCCCCAAATACCTCGCGCTATTTGACCTCTTCGGTGCAGGAAATATTACCGACATAGTCAATGCTGACTATTTTGCCGTGCCGGGGCGATGCACCAACCGCGATGCCGACAAGGTAGTCACATTCCTCTGGCAATCTTACCACACAGACACCCAGCACAGCAATGTGCGAGAGCTCAAGAAATTAGCCGGAAAAAATGAGATGGACATGCACGCCCTCATGAACAATCTGGCAAAAGTACGATCACCGAAACCTAACCTCAATCCAAGACCCAAACGCTAAAAATCATAATATGAGCACAACACCTACAGGCTACCCGGTAAAAGATTTCGGCTGTCCTACCCGCAGATATGTGCGCACACTCAGCCTGCGACCCGATTCAGTACTAATCGAGCGTTACCGTGACCGCCATGCCAAAGGCAACATCTGGCAGGAGATAATCGACGGGCTGAAAGAAGTTGGAGTCCTTGAGATGGAGATATATATCCATGGCACCACCCTCGTTATGATTGTAGAAGCTCCGTACGATTTCGACTGGGACAGCGCAATGACACGACTCGCAACTCTCCCCCGGCAGCAGGAATGGGAAGATTACATGGCTGAATTCCAGCAGGCGGAACCGGGAGCAACCTCCTCCGAAAAATGGCAGCCTATGGAAAGGATGTTCTACTTCTATGATTGAGCCGGCGGAATGCGTATTGTAATCCAGAGAGTAACAGAGGCGCGCCTGTCCATTGCCGGGGAAAAATATTCCGAAATAGCACGCGGAATGATGGTGCTTGTAGGCGTGGAACACGGTGATACTCCCGAAGATGCTGCATGGCTTGCTGCAAAAACGGCAGGATTGCGCATTTTCAACGATGCCGAAGGGGTGATGAACATAGACATCCGTGCTGCACAAGGGCAGATTATGGCTGTCAGTCAGTTCACTCTCACAGCATCCACCAGAAAGGGAAACCGTCCGAGCTATATCCGTGCGGCAGGGCATGACCTCGCAAAACCTCTTTATGAACTTTACTGCGCTGAACTTGAAAGACTCCTCGCAAAACCTGTGGCAAGAGGAGTATTCGGGGCGGATATGCAGATTCAGCTGGTAAATGACGGACCTGTCACTATAATAATTGACTCAAAATTGAAAGAATGAGTGGTGAAGAGCACATAACAGTCGCCGGTTTGCAGAAAACCGTACACGAATGGATTACCACTGTGGGAGTCAGGTACTTCTCACCGCTCACAAACATGGCTATCCTCGCTGAGGAAACCGGTGAGGTGGCACGCATCATGGCGCGTACATTCGGCGACCAGTCGGCAAAACCGGATGAAAAGCTCGACCTTGCGGATGAGCTCGCCGATATGCTATGGGTAATCGCCGCTATAGCAAACCAGACCGGCATTGACCTCAACACCGCTATAATGAACAATATAGCAAAGAAAAACATTAGGGACATAGACAGGCACAGAAACAATCCTAAACTTAAACAAACAACCGACAAACAATAAAACTCATATACCTATGGCAGACAAATATCACGACACCGTTGCAAAAAGCAACGTCACGACAAACGATGAAGAAGTAAAAGCTGCTGTTGAAAAAATCGTCAGCGAGAATATCGTGGCAGCAAATACACCCGAAACCCTCAAATTGCTCTTCAACTGCATCGACCTCACCACTCTCAAAGCAACCGACTCCCCGGTGAGCGTTGCTAAATTCACCGAAAGAGTGAATGATTTTGAAAACGAGCATGGTGACCTACCCAATGTTGCTGCAATATGCGTTTATCCCAACTTCGCCCAGGTTGTCCGCACAGTCCTTGAGGTAAGTGAGGTAGAAATCGCGGCGGTTGCGGGAGGATTCCCCTCAGCCCAGACATTCCCCGAAGTGAAAGTTGCGGAAACAGCACTTGCTGTTGAAGGAGGCGCTGATGAGATTGACGTTGTGATGAACCTCGGTGACTTCCTTGACGGAGACTGGGAGGAAGTGTGTGACGAACTTGAGGAGATGAAGCACTCATGCCGCGATTCAAAACTCAAGGTAATCCTTGAGACCGGCGCGTTGAAAACCGCCGAAAATATCCGTGCGGCATCAATCCTCGCAATGTACTCCGGAGCCGATTTCATCAAAACATCCACCGGCAAGGAATATCCCGGTGCAAGCCTTGAAGCTGCATACATTATGGCGCAGTGCATCAAGGAATACCATGCTACCACCGGAAGAAAAGTAGGATTCAAGGCGGCAGGAGGAATCACAACTACCCAGGAAGCCCTTGCCTACTACTGCATTGTTAAAACTGTGCTTGGAGAAGAATGGCTTACAAATGAGTACTTCAGGATTGGGGCGAGCCGACTTGCAAACAACCTGCTCAGTGACATCCTCGGCACAGAAACAAAATTTTTCTGATGGAAAACAACAATACACGCTACTGGGCAATTGTCAACGGAGTAAGGCTCGGTCCGATGGGACTTGAGGAACTCGCCCGCCTGTCATTGTCACCCGAAACACCCGTGTGGCATCCGGGACTTCCCGACTGGTGCGCCGCATCCACCATACCGGAGCTCCGTGCTTATATGGACGCGAACATCCCTCCGGTTCCGCCTATGCCGCCTGTCCCGCCTGTGTCTTCATATTTCAGCACACAGGTGTCGCAGACACCATATATTCCTGAAGTGCCTCGCCAGCAGCAACCTATGCCTCCAACATATCTTGTGTGGAGCATAATAACCATGCTCCTCTGCTGCGTGCCTACAGGTATTGTGGCGATTGTCTACTCCTCTAAGGTAAATTCCCGCTTCACTTCCGGTGATTATGAAGGAGCTAAAAAAGCATCGGAAAATGCGGCGATATGGATTCTTGCAACAGTGGTTCTCGGGCTCATAGCATTGCCTTTCCAGATTATCATGGCGTTGGTATGACCCGCCGCGTGAAACTCACATTAACCATCAGCGGGATTGTGGCACTCGTCGCAATCCTGCTGCTCTATGCGAGTTTCAATCCGGCGGATAATCCCTTTCCACGCTGTGTCTTCCTGTCATTGACCGGATTCAAGTGCCCCGGCTGCGGGTCACAGCGCGCACTGCATGCGCTGCTGCATGCCGAATTCTGTCAGGCATGGCATTACAATCCCCTTCTTATAATCTCTATTCCGTTCCTCGCCCTGCTTGCGTTCAGCCAGGTAATGAAGCACCGCTTCACAAAGCTGTACAACAACCTTAATGGCGGCATGGTAATCTGGACAGTGTTCATAATCGTGATTGCCTGGTGGATTTTTCGAAATATATTTGACTGGTAATGATTATCAATATCCGTAATATGGTCTGCCGCCACTGTGTCTCCGCTTTGACCGATATTTTGCGGGACACCGGGCTCCATGCTAAGAAAGTGGAGATAGGAATGGCGGAAATCGAGGAGGATGAAATTTCCCCTTCCACAATGGAAATACTTGACTGCAAGCTGGCAAAGGCAGGATTTGAAAGGATAACCGATGCCGACACACTGCTTATTGACAAAACCAAACGTACTATACTCGAACACATACAGCAACCATCCTGCGCATGGAATCTCTCGGCTTGCCTTGAATCACATCTTGAAGTCCCCTACGACACAATAAGCCGGATATTCTCACAAAAAGAGGGAAGAACCATAGAACGATATTATATTGCCCAGAAAGTTGAGAGAGTCAAAGAGCTCCTTGCTTATAAAGAACTGAACCTTGCAGAAATCGCTGACCGAACAGGATATTCAAGCGCAGCGCATCTATCCCGCCAGTTCAAGCAGGTGACAGGACTCACACCGACCGAATACAGGCTTGAAACTTGTCCGCGCAAACCGCTCAACGAAGGGTAGCTTCCCATAATTATGCAAGCGTGGCACAGAATTGTGTAACGCGGATGTATTTTTGATGCATTAATTTTGCATTGCTAAAAAAGTAATGCAATTATGAACTTCACTCATTTTATAAATTCCCTTTGGGCTATCATATGTGAAATGTCGCCGTACATCCTACTCGGCTTCATCATCGCAGGGCTACTCCATGTTTTTGTTCAGCAGCGCACAATGAGCCGTCATCTCAGTGGCAGAAATCTAAGCTCGGTTATCAAAGCCGCCCTTTTCGGCATTCCTCTGCCGCTTTGCTCCTGCGGTGTCCTCCCTACAGCGGTATCACTCCGCCGTCAGGGAGCCGGAAAAGGTGCTACCACCTCATTTCTTATTGCAACTCCGCAGACCGGGGTTGACTCTATTGCCGCAACATACTCGCTTCTCGGACTTCCGTTCGCAATCCTGCGTCCAATCGCTGCGCTTACCGGTGCGGTGGCAGGAGGTGCCATGGTAAACAAATTTGACAAAGAGGATGAAGAAATTATAGTCCGCACCAATGATGATGAGGACTATTCTAAAAAATCCTTTGTTGCCAAAATGATTGAAGCCCTCCGCTATGGTCTTGTGGATATGGTTGCAAGCGTAGGACCGTGGCTTGTGACAGGATTAATCATTGCCGCACTCATAACAGTTCTTGTGCCTGACACACTTTTCGTCGGGCTCAGCCGTTATCCTCTTCTTGCGATGCTTGCGGTGGTGGCTGTCGCTGTGCCTATGTATGTTTGCGCTACCGGTTCGATACCCATTGCACTCTCATTGATGATGAAAGGGCTATCTCCCGGCATAGCATTTGTGCTTCTCATGGCAGGGCCGGCAGCAAATTTCGCATCCATGATGATTCTTGCGCGCACCCAGGGCAAACGGGCGACTGTCATTTATGTTGCCTCGGTAGTTGTTACCGCTATCGCTTTCGGTCTCATTATTGATACCTTCCTCCCTGCTTCATGGTTCATACCCTCATCATCGGTAGCCATGGTAGATGCCTGCCATGCAACGATAGGATGGTTTCCCACCGCTTGCAGCATTTTGCTCCTTGCCCTCCTTGCTTACACTCTCATATTAAGGAAAACTCAAAACCATAAAATAATAACGGACATGACTAAAGAATACAAAATCAAAGGAATGGCTTGCCAACACTGCAAAAACAATGTGGAGAAACAGCTTGCTAAGGTTCCCGGAGTGGAATCAGTGGAAGTAAATCTGGACAAAGCCGTGGCAACAGTGAGCGGCAACGCCGAACCGCAGGAAATAATTGACGCAATACAGCTTGCAGGATACGAGTTTGTCAGTGTCAACTGATTTCGCTTAATACTCGCTGAAAAGCTGAGGCTTGATTACAATACCCACACGCAATTGGGAGTGAAACTCCTTGTATGCAAGCAATCCCTCGCCGTAACCGTTGTAGTACTGGAAAAAAAGGTACTGGTTATCGCGGGGGAAAATGCGATAATTAAGCTCCACGGTGGTATTGTAGTTCAGTTCCCACCCCTTGCGCTTGGTCAGTATGACTGACGCACCGAAGCGCTTGTTATGTGTGGAAAAAGATGTGCCTATCTGGTAGATACCGCAATAATTGAGAATATCCCTGTTTAAATTGCTGTCAATTATAGGAATCCAAACTTTGCCGTGTACAATGAAATTTGGTTCGATCATTATGTTTGCAGCAAGAGATATTTTGTTCCATGAGCGTGATGCGGTGCCATCACGACCGTTGCTTTCATGCTCGAGAAGCAGAAGCAACTTGCCTATGAACTGGTTCTTTACAAAAAGAGGTTTTGCAAGACCTATGCCCGGATTAAAATTAAGGTCAGTCATCGGCATGGAGCGTTCAAGCACATTCCAGAAACATTTCTGGCTATAGAAAAGAAAAAGGTATGTGTGCCACGGAAGCACGCTTTTGGTAAGTCGCTGTGCTATTGAAATCTGAAACTTGATATTGGTATTTTGCTTGGTAGGTTTAGGACCGACGGAAGTGCCGAAAATAAAATAGTTGTCCTTGTACAAGGTAAAATACGGTCCATTGTCCATTGCCTTGCGGATACTGTCGCTGGTATTCTCTATCTGAATGGTGCTGGTATCCTGGTTCATAATCTGGCTATGAACTTCCGGGACTGCTGCCGCAAAAATTATTGCTGCAATCAATCCTCTCACAAATGACTGAAAATGAGATTTGAATAAAAACATAATGCGATAATACCGCAAAGTTACATTATTTTTTTAACCGTAAAAAGTATATTTAGCCGTAAAATTGTTAATAAGTTCAGCAATACTGGTTAATGCCTCCGGACATCACTGAGTATTTTTGTATAACTTTGCAATAATTAAACACTACACATTTATGGAATTAATCAAAAACCAAGAGTTTGAAGGAGAGCGTCCGCTGTTTGCCCGTCATAATCTCCGTCTGGAAGATGTTACTGTACATACCGGTGAATCAGCACTTAAGGAATGTTCTGACATCGAGGCAATCCACTGCCGCTTTGAAGGCAAATATCCTTTCTGGCATGTTGACCGCTTTACTATAACCGATTGTCTCTTCACTGAAGGAGCAAGGGCAGCGCTCTGGTATTCTCATAATCTTGACATGAAGTCCACCCTCGTCGAGGCTCCGAAAATGTTCAGGGATATGACCGGAATCAAACTGACCGATGTGCAAATTCCCAACGCACAGGAGACCTTGTGGCACTGTACCGGCATAGAAGCTGAGAATGTGAGTGTGGAGCATGCCGACTATATTTTCATGCACTGCGCTGACATAAAGCTCAACAACTGGAAACAGCAAGGCAACTATTCATTCCAATATTGCCGTAATGTAGAAATCCACAATGCTGTGATAGATTCCAAAGATGCGTTCTGGAATACGGACAATGTCACTGTCTATGACACCGAACTTACCGGTGAATACCTCGGATGGTACTCCAATAATCTCCGTCTTGTCCGTTGCAAGATTTCAGGCACTCAGCCTTTATGCTATTGTAAGAACCTTGTACTTGAAGATTGCATATTTGAACCGGACTGTGACCTCGCATTCGAGGAAAGCTGTGTGGACGCTACAGTCAACAGCTTTATCACAAGCGTAAAGAATCCGACATCAGGTATAATCCGTGCCAAAGGCTATGGCGAAATCATTATTGATGAAAATATAAAAGCGCCGGCGGATTGCAAAATTGAAACAATATGAGCTACTTTGATGAGGCACCGGATAGGCGCGGAACCGGAAGCTACAAATGGGACGATACCGATGACCCGGAGATAATTCCTCTTTGGGTTGCCGATATGGATTTTCGCACGGCGCCTGTGGTGATTGATGCGTTGCGCCGAAGGGTGGAGCATGGAATATTCGGCTATACCTTGGTAGGAGAGGATTACTACGATGCACTCACTTCATGGTTTGCCACGCGCCATAATTATAGCTTCAACCGCGGGCAGGTAATTTATACTTCCGGAGTTGTTCCCGCACTTTCGGCCATTATAAAGGCTCTGGCTCCGGCAGGAAAAGGTGTGGTTGTGCAGACTCCGGTCTATAACTGCTTTTTTTCTTCAATACGCAACAATGGATGTGAAATAATAGATGCACCGCTAAAAAGGATAGACCTTGATTCACATTCATTTACCTATCAGATGGATTTTGATGCGCTTGAAAAGGCTTGTTCACATCCCGATGCCGCTCTAATGCTTCTGTGCAACCCGCATAATCCAGCCGGAAGATGTTGGACTGCGGAAGAACTTGAAAAAGTAAAGGAAATTTGTGCTTCACATGGTGTCAGGGTTGTAAGTGATGAAATCCATTGCGAACTCACAATGCCCGGATTCAAATATGTTCCTTACGGCACAATTGATTCTGATGCAATAGTGTGCCTTTCACCTTCAAAAGCATTCAACACAGCCGGACTCCAGATAGCAAATATTATTTGTCCTGACCCGGAAGTAAGGAAAGCTGTTGACAGGGCGATTAACATAAACGAAGTATGTGATGTCAATCCATTCGGTCCTGTAGCACTCATAGCTTCATATTCGCCGGAAGGTGAAAAATGGCTCGGACAGCTTAAAAGATATCTTTGGGATAACTGGCTTTATACCCGTCACACACTTGCCGGGAGACTTCCGCAGTGTCCTGTGACATTGCTTGAAGCCACATATCTCCCTTGGGTGGATATAAAAGCGCTGGGCATCTCCTCGCAAACACTTGAAGAAAAACTTAAGGAAGAAGCAAAAGTGTGGATTAATGCCGGTGATATGTACGGCAAAGAAGGATTCATACGCATTAATATAGCTTGTCCGAGGGCAACTCTTGCCGAGGGGCTTGACAGGCTGTGTAGTTACATTGAAAAAATCTGACTAAGTTGATATCGCTGATTCAATCCGGACAACCTTTAAGCCTCAGACAAAAAATTGTTCTGACGGCAAAACTTTCCTTTCCCGCAATAATGGCGCAATTGTCAAGCATCCTTATGCAATATATTGATGCTGCGATGGTGGGACGGCTCGGTGCTGATGACAGTGCCGCGGTAGGACTTGTTTCCACGAGCCTCTGGCTCTTCTGGGGAATTTGTTCCGCCGCTACAGTAGGTTTTTCAGTGCAGGTTGCACACAGGGTTGGAGCAAGCGACTACCGCACTGCGAGGGCAGTCCTCCGGCAGGGAATAGTCGCATCAATATGCTTCGGCATAATAATGGCGGTAATAGGCATGGCTATATCGCCGTTTCTTCCTTACTGGCTTGGGGGTGATGGCTATGTGGCGGAGCAGTCCACAGTATATTTCTTTGTTTTTGTTGCCGCGTTGCCCATGCTCACCCTCAATTATCTTGGATGTGCGATTCTCAGGGCATCAGGCAATATGAAAGTACCCGGAGGACTTAATATAATAATGTGTGTGCTGGATGTAATTTTCAATTACTTCCTTATTTTCCCATCGCGCACGCTGAATCTCTTCGGAGCTGATATTTTCCTTTCGGGTGCAGGACTCGGGGTGCTTGGTGCCGCTCTCGGCACTGTCGCTGCCGAATGTGTCTGTGCCACAGCAGTGATGTATTACTTATGCTGGCGCGAAAAAGGTATGTGCATCATAGGAAAAAAATGCGGGTATATGGTTAATAACTCTTTCCGCAATTTCATACCTACAAAACGGGTGCTTTCAAATGCTCTTAAAGTATCGGCACCTATGACACTTGAACATGCGGTTATCTGCGGTGCACAGATAATGGTCACAATCATTGTCGCTCCTCTTGGGGTCATGGCTATCGCAGCAAATTCATTTGCCGTGACAGCGGAAGCGCTCTGCTACATGCCGGGATACGGAATCGCTGATGCGGCAACTACCCTGACCGGTCAAAGCTATGGCGCGGGACGTAAGGACCTCGCTAAAAGTTTCGGTTATATAACCGTATGCTCAGGAATAATCATCATGACAGTGATGGGAATAATTATGTGGCTTACAGCACCGCTGCTGATGGACCTTTTCACTCCTGTAAAAGAGATAGCAGAACTTGGTTCACAGGCATTGCGTATCGAAGCATGGGCAGAACCGATGTTCGCCGCATCAATAGTTGCTTACGGAGTGATGATTGGAGTAGGGGACACCATTCTTCCGGCAATAATGAATTTCGGAAGTATCTGGCTTGTGCGTATTCCTCTTGCAGCTATCCTTGCTCCTACAATGGGTCTTGCAGGAGTATGGACTGCAATGTGCATCGAACTTACTTTCCGTGGAGCCATATTCCTATGGAGGCTTATAAAAGGTGCATGGCTGAAACATGGGTTGAGCACTACGGCTATAAGTGATGTAGCTCAGCCTCAGCCTGATCCTGATGTTTGATTAATTAACCCTTAACAAAATATTCATGAAAGTTATTAATTTTGACGAGACTCCTTCGCTTGTTAGCCAGTATATGGCTGAGCTGAGGGATGTGAATGTGCAGAAGGACATGATGCGCTTCCGCCGCAATCTTGAAAGAATAGGACAGATAATGGCTTATGAAATAAGCAAGACGCTCTCCTACAAGAAAGAGGAAGTAATT
>CAMWQE010000004.1 GCA_947176335.1 uncultured Porphyromonadaceae bacterium
AACGACCCCGAGATTACAAATCACGTGCTCTGGCCAACTGAGCTAAAGAGGCAATCTTATCACTTCGGGAGTGTTTCCCTCTCAAAAGCGATTGCAAAGTTAAGCACTCTTTCGGGAACTTCCAAACATTATTGACTTATTTTTTTGTCACCACATAGCCCAAAATCAATTAAACCACTAATAAACATCATATTAGCATTCACCACTTTTTAAAAATTTTTCTTTGCAAAATAATTTTATTAAGTTTGTAGATGAATAATATGCCATTTCAGGCATCCATCACCCCGAATATTCACAAAAAAACAATACCACCACAATGAAAGAAGAAATACCCGCCAGAATCGCTTCCCTCAGAGATTATATGAGAGGCGCCGGCATTAATGCCGTTATTTTCCCGCAGACAGACCCGCATCAGAGCGAATATATCGCCGACCATTGGCAGGTACGCCGTTGGTTCAGCGGATTCACCGGCAGCGCAGGAGCGCTCGTCGTAACCTTAAAAGACGCATATATATGGGCAGATTCAAGATACTGGCTGCAAGCTGCGGCACAGCTTGAGAGCACCGGAATCGGTGTGATGGAGGAAGGAAAACCTGAAGTACCCACAATCGAACAGTGGCTTTGCTCCAACCTTGCCGCCGGCGATACCGTTGGAATCGACGGAATGGTATTCTCAATCAATGCCACAAAAGAACTTCAGGAAAAACTCGCGTCAAAAGGCATAAACCTCCGCGTAGATTTCAATCCCGCCGAAGCAATATGGAGCGACCGCCCTGCAATGCCGACAGACAAAATCTTTATTCATGAAGAAAAGTATGCCGGAGAATCCTGTGCATCAAAAATAGGCAAGATTCTTGCTGCCGCCAAAGAGCAAGGAGCTGATTCGGCATTCATCAGTGATCTCGCGGAAATTGCATGGGCGCTCAACATCCGCTCACGCGATGTGGAGAGCAATCCCGTTGCGACATCATTCCTCTTTGTAGGTGAAAACGGCTCTACCCTGTTTGTTGACGAAGCTAAGCTCACTCCTGAGGTCACCGATTACCTCACGGCAAACAATATCGCTACCGCCCCCTACTCATCGGTCAAGGAATTTCTTTCAGCACTTCCGAAGTCTAATCTCGTGCTTGTGAACGCGGCGCAGACAGCCGGAGCGGTTGCCGCAACGCTTGAGGGACATATCATCACGGGAGCATCTCCCATCGCCCTCCTCAAAGGATGCAAGAACCCTGTGCAAATCGAGGGAGTGCGCCGTGCAATGGAGCGTGACGGCGTGGCGCTCGTAAAATCATTCATGGAAATTGAAAAAGCCCTTGCCACAGGAACTCCAATCACAGAAATGGATGTTGCTGACATACTCACCAAGCACCGCAGCGCACAGCCCCTTTACTTTGACCAGAGTTTCGACACAATCGCAGGTTACGGACCTCATGGCGCTATCGTGCACTACTCTGCAACCCCGGCGACAAACGTTGTCATCCAGCCGGAAAACCTCCTGCTCATCGACTCCGGCGCAAGCTATCTCGACGGTACTACCGACATCACCCGCACTATAACCCTCGGAGAGCCCACAGCGCAGCAGAAGAGTGATTTTACATTGGTGATGAAAGGACACATCGCCCTCGCAGAAGCAATTTATCCGGAAGGCACACGCGGAGCACAGCTCGATGCTCTTGCACGCATCAACCTCTGGAAACATGGGCTCAGCTACCTCCACGGCACCGGTCATGGTGTAGGACACTTCCTCAACGTCCACGAAGGGCCTCAAAGCATACGACTTAACGAGAACCCCACTCCCCTCATGCCCGGCATGATTACATCTGACGAACCGGGACTTTACCGTTCCGGCGAATATGGCATCCGCTGTGAAAACCTTGTGCTTACCGTTCCCGCAATGACGACTGAATTCGGCAGATTCTTCAAATTCGAGGTCCTCACCCTATTCCCGTTCGATTTGCGCTTGTTTGACACCGAAATAATGACTGACGACGAAATCAAGTGGGTGAATGACTACCATGCGACAGTACGCGCAAGGCTTCTCCCCCTCCTCAACACGGAAGAACAGGAATGGCTCAACAAAAAGACAGAAACCCTTACCCGCTAATCTACACCTTAATTAATATATGGCACTGATTATACCTGTAAGAGGATTCACCCCCGAAATCGGTGAAGGATGTTTTCTTGCCGAAAATGCCACGGTTGTCGGAGATGTGGTGATGGGAAAGGACTGTAGCATCTGGTTCAATACTGTCCTGCGCGGAGACGTCAATTCAATCCGCATCGGTGACCGCGTGAATATACAGGATGGAAGCGTGCTCCACACCCTGTACCAGAAATCCACAATTGAAATCGGCAATGATGTTTCGGTCGGGCACAATGTCACCCTCCACGGCTGCAAGGTTCACGACTTCGCTCTCATAGGTATGGGAGCGGTGGTTATGGATGATGCCGAAGTTGGAGAAGGCGCCCTTGTCGCAGCCGGTTCAGTAGTGCTGTCGCGCACCAAAATCGGCGCGAACGAGCTATGGGGAGGAGCACCAGCAAAATTCATAAAAATGGTCGACCCTGAGCAGAGCAAGGAACTAAACCGTAAGATAGCGGGCAACTACCTCATGTATTCCCGCTGGTACACAGAAGACAAATGACATCTGCACATTTTTTTATATGGGGCGTGCCGTCAGGTACGCCCTTTTTTATTTCCCGACCATAATCTTTTTTTGACAGATTTAACGTATCTTTGCACCCGCAAAATCATCGGAATCATCAATAACCAATCATATTCAATTTTTATATCGCTTAATTATGAAGAGACTCATTCTCTTTGCCGGCATGATTTGGCTTGCATGTGTTGCAGCAATCGCCGCCGACATCAAGTGCACAGGAGTTGTGGTTGATGAACTCAATGAGCCGATGCCCGGAGCTACGGTATCCGTACCCGGCACAGCAATCGCCACATCTACTGACCTTGACGGCAAATTCACACTTTCGGTGCCGTCAACAGCAAAAACTATCAAAATCACATTCATCGGCTACAAGACCGTGGAGAAAGCCCCCGCCGCAAACATGGGCACAATCCAGATGGATGTAGAGGCAAGGACCCTTGCCGACGTAGTTGTGACCCAGTCTATCGGTAAAACCCGTGAGACTCCGGTTGCAATGTCATCAATCTCCTCCGATGCGATTGACTACAAAATCGGAAACCAGGAGTTGATGGAAGTCCTCAAGACAACTCCGGGTGTCTACACCATCCGCCAGGGAGGTGGCTTCGGCGACGCTGAAACACGCATGCGTGGATTCAAGAGCGCAAATGTGGCTATGATGGTAAACGGTATTCCCATCAACGACATGGAATGGGGAGGTGTTTACCAGAGCAACTGGGCAGGACTTTCTGACGTTGCGGCAAGCATCCAGACTCAGCGCGGTCTCGGTGCTACAATCGTATCTACCCCCTCTATCGGCGGCACTATCAACATTACCACACGCACAATCGATGTTAAACGCGGCGGCAGCGTATGGTATGGTATGGGCAACGACAACATGAACAATATCGGAGTGAAAGTTTCCACCGGACTCATGGATAATGGTTGGGCTGTCACATTCCTCGGTTCAAGGAAATGGGGTGACGGATATATTCAGGGCACCAACTTCAATGCTTATAACTACTTCCTCAACGTGTCTAAGCGCCTGAACGATGCACACCAGCTCAGCTTCACAGCATTCGGGGCGCCGCAGACCCACTTCCAGCGTTCAAGCTACGACGGTCTCACCATCGAGGGTTGGCAGGCTGTTAAAAACTATATGAACGGTGAAAGCATGTACCGCTACAACCCGACATTCGGTTATGACAAGAACGGTAAGCAGCGCAGTTCAAACTATAATGTTTACCATAAACCGCAGCTTGCGCTTGCCCACACATGGCAGATTGACCACACCCAAAGTCTCTCAACATCAATTTATGCTTCTATCGCAAGAGGCTATGGTCTCAAAGGATACGGCAGAAACGGATATAGCAGCGACTGGTACGGCGCATCAAATGGTGTCCTCAATATGAAATTCCGTGCTGCGGACGGCACATTTGACTACGCTGCAATCCAGGAGATGAATGCCGCTTCAACTACAGGTTCAAATATGGTGATGGCACGCCAGAACAACAACCACGAATGGTATGGTCTCGTGTCATCTTACAAAAAACGCCTTGACTTCAAGAATGGCAACCGCCTCAATATTATCGGCGGTATTGACCTCCGTTACTATATCGGTCACCACATCAACAAAATCTGTGACCTCTATGACGGTGCATACTACCTCGATGACTCTAACCGCAAAAATGTAAAGGCGGCAAACAGCAACCTCGCTGGAAACACCGAATGGATTTATGCAAAGCTCGGTGTCGGTGATGTAATCGCAAGAAATTATGACGGCTACACAGTACAGGAGGGAGCTTACGCCCAGGGCGAGTACACTATGCTTGGAGGCAAGCTCAACTTTGTCCTCTCAGGTGCGCTCAACAATAACACCTACTGGCGCCGCGACTTCTTCTATTATGACAAGGCTCATGAACGCTCGAAAACCATGAACTTCATCGGCGGGACAATCAAGGGTGGGGTTAACTACAACATCGACCGCCACAACAATGTGTTCTTCAACACCGGTTACATCTCACGTGCGCCATTCTTCAGCGGTGGTGTATTCCTCAACTCAAACTACTCAAACGTCACCAACCCCAAAGCTGTGAACGAAAAAGTTTACTCGGCAGAGGTAGGCTACGGATTCTCTTCACAGAAACTTGCTATCACTCTCAACGCCTACTACACCAAATGGATGGACCGTACAATGGCTAAGAGTGGTGACTTTGAACAAGGTCCCTACGCCGGTGACCGCTACTACTTCAATATGGAAGGTGTGGACGCTCGCCATATGGGTGTTGAAGTTAACTTCAAATACATCCCCGTTCGCTGGTTTGAACTTGATGGTATGTTCTCACTCGGAGACTGGCAGTGGGATAGCAACGCTACCGGCTATTTCTATAATCAGGATGGTCAGCCGTTAAAGAGTATAAGTGGTTCAACTCAGGGCGAAATTGCTTCAGGTATTCTTGCTGAAGACCACCTCAGCGCAACCCTTAACCAGAAAGGTGTTAAAGTCGGTGGATCTGCTCAGACAACCGCAGCGCTCGGTGCCACATTCAAACCCTTCAAGGGCTTCCGCATCGGTGCTGACTGGACTGTGGCGGCACGCAACTACTCCGACCTGAACATCACTGTAAGTTCACTCCAGAACGGCAAGGAAATCTCCGCAGGCGACCCATGGAGAATTCCCTGGGGAAATACACTTGACGTGTTCGCAAGCTACAACTTCAACATCGGAGGCGTAAATGCCACTCTATACGGTAACGTCAACAACCTGGCAAACTACAACTACATCACACAGGCTTACACTCCTGTCTCTACTGTTGGCACATGGGAAAACGCTTACCAGACATTCTACTCATTCGGTCGCACATTCTCAATCAGAATGAGAGTTAATTTCTAATCATATCCGCATATCACAGCAATGAAACACTATATTTACAACGCTCTTGCAGCATGTGGATGCATCGCCGCCTTTACAGCCTGCGATGAAAATTCATGGAACGAAAACGAGCTGAAAGGCTTTGAAGTACCGGAAATCACCGACGTTCAAAACCTTGAATACGCCCTTACTGAAGAGGACTACACCACAATCTCAAAGCTGTTACTTGCAAGTGCTAAAACCAAAGAAGATACAACTGCGGCGAGAGCTATAGCATCTAACAAATACTTTGACAAAACCAGTGTTTATCCTGCAACAGTTGCAGTACCTGTTCTCTTTAGCCAAGTGTCTAGTCCTTATTATTTTCCATCAAATGGTTCAACAGTTGATGTAACTTATAATGAAGCATCTTCAGTTCCCGAAGAAATTGCTCAGCTTGGGGCGGCAAAGACCTATACTCTCACAAGTGCTGACTATCAAACCGTATGGGAAAGTGAAGATAATTTCATTACCGGTTTTGCTCCTTCAAAACCTGCAGCATCATCTCTACCCTCAATCCTTAAGACTGCTCTTCCCGATGCAGTTGAAGGAGACTTTGCAGTCGTTACTTACAATGAAGCTGCAACTAATCCTGTTTTCGGTACAGTGGAAGGTAATGACCCTCAAGTTTACATAAATGAAACTTTCGCTGAAAGCATTGGCGACTTTACTATTGAGAATGTACAGCTACCGGAAGGTTCGACTTACGTTTGGAAATTTGACACATTTAATAGTCAGTCTTATATGAAAGCCAGTGGATTTGTAAGTAAAGCCTGTCGTGATTCTGAAGGATGGCTTCTTTCTCCTGAGTTTACCCTCTCAGACAATGCAAATGCTACATTATCATTTGAGCAGGCTTGGAAAAACTTCAAGACACTTGATAATGCAAAGGCAGAAGCGACTGTACAAATTCGTATTAAGGGTGGTTCATGGGAAAAACTTACTCCTTCTAACCTCCCGGAGAATACAAGTTATGACTTCTATCCTTCTGGTAATATTAACCTGAGCGCATATAATGGTAAAACAGTACAGATTGGTTTTTGCTATGTAAGTACTACTGCAAGTGCCGGTACATGGGAATTACGTAATGTTCTTGTTCAGGATGGAGTTACTGCTCGTAGCCGTGCTGCTGTCGCTGAAGTTCCGACAGTATCTAAGAATGCTGTTTACACATTCAACGGCTCTAAATGGACAGTAGCTGAAGGAGTTGTAATTCTTAACCCTGCTGATTATGAAGCAATGGGTATGACCAACAACAACCTCAACGATGCTGACATATACATTCCTATTTATCTTAAAAGTCAGTTCCCATACGCTCTTGACGGAGATATGAAATATGTAATGTATAATGGTAAGAAAGTTGATCTATTTGTTCTTGCCGGTGGGACTTGGACCCTTAACAATAACGGTCTCGAAACAGTAACAGGTCGTTATACTAAGAAAGATGGTACGTGGTCATTTACAAAATATATCGGTAAAGCTATTTACACTGCATTCAATGAGGAGGAAATCATTCTCAACCGTAGCTACCTTATTGCAAGTGGTGCCGTATGTGCAAATCCCGTTGAAAAAAATAAACCGTATGGTTACCTCCTTACAACACAAATCTCAATTTCAGAAGATCAGGTTGTAATGTCAAACGATGCTAATGCGTTTACTTTTGCTACAACAGCTTCTGTTGAAGGTGTTGACTACAAAGCCCCCGACGGGTATTTCTTCATTATTGATTCTAACAATCGTTTCGTTTACCGTAGCGGTACTTTTGGTTCATTCAATGTTTCAGAGAAACCGTCAGATAGTATGGTGGGCTACTTATGGACTGCGAAACCTGCCGACGGGGGTAAATGGATTATAAATTGCGATCTTGGGAATGGAAATACTCGCAATGTTTATTTCTCAAACAAGTATAACAACTTCGCAGTTTATGCTGATGCTACCGCAGAGGATGTACTTCCCCAACTCTATATTTTGGAATAATCTATAACCTAAATTTGAATTTGTGGAATGTGACTGGTAAATAACATTACCGTTCCCATACAGCCGGGCACCCGCAATTGCGGATGCCCGGCTTCTTTTTTCCATCTCATATAAACTGTGCCCATCATCCCGTGCGCCGGAGAGCGCACGCAGACAGTAGCCACGCGGTTAAGGGAGCGCCAGCGACCGCAACCCGTGGAACCGCGGTAATCTACCTCTCTACCCTCCG
Source organism: uncultured Porphyromonadaceae bacterium (assembly GCA_947176335.1). Lineage (GTDB taxonomy): Bacteria > Bacteroidota > Bacteroidia > Bacteroidales > Muribaculaceae > Paramuribaculum. The sequence continues at coordinate 7,757 of CAMWQE010000004.1, forward strand.
CACGGCGCGCCGTGCGGAGGGTAGAGAGGTGACGCCGTGCCTACATCAACCGTTAAAATTCCCTAAAAATGGGGGGGGTAATTTCCCTTGTAACCGAATGCTCACTTTCTGTGTCTAAGGATATATATATAGTAGTTATCACATAAAACTTGCAGTTATGATTAAAATCAAATTCCTGTTGGCATCACTGCTGTTGTGTACGGCGGCAGCTCATGCTCAAACCTACAAAGTAGAGGGGTCTGTCGTTGATTCTCTCGGCACCCCCGAACCCTACGTTACAGTCCGGATATTCCAGATGCCCGACTCAGTCAAGCCGGTTGCGGTAGTTGCGGCATCTGAAGACGGAAAATTTTCCAAGACCCTTAAATCTTCCGGCAACTATCGCGCGGCGGTGGCGAGTGTCGGCAAGAAAGGTGCTGTAGCGGCATTTACCCTCACGCAGGAGCAACCCGTTGCAACCCTCCGGATAATCCTCAATGATGCAAACGACCTCGGGGAAGTGGTAGTGGAAGCGAACAAACCGCTTATTTCGCGCGAAATAGACCGCATCGCCTACGATGTGCAGGCAGATCCCATGTCAAGAAACAATATGCTTGAGGAAACCCTCCGTAATGTTCCCCTTGTCAGTGTTGACCCGGACGGTACTATCAAAGTCAAAGGCTCATCCGACTTCAAGATTTACAAGAACGGGCGTCCGAACAGGGCATTTACGAATAATGCGAAAGAAATTTTCAAAAGCCTCCCGGCGAGCATGATTAAGAAAATCGAAGTCATAACCGATCCCGGAGCACGCGAGGATGCCGAAGGAGTTGGCATGATTCTCAACATCATCACCATGGAAAATACTATTATCAAAGGTGTTATAGGTTCGGTCGGACTCTATTACAGGTCAAGTTCCAATGTTCCCAATCCTAATGTATGGCTCACCACGCAGATTAATAAAGTAAACATCTCGGCTAACGCCAGCTTCTCCACATATCCCAGTCGGAGCAACCATCAGGTTCACACCACAGAGCGCACATTTGATAATTCCGACAACCACACCGCGGAGCGCACGGAGCAAAGGATTTCCACTACCGGCACAAGCCTTGGACTTGAGGCAAGCTACGATATCAACCCGCTCAACCTCATCACTGCGGAATTTTCTGCATACATTTCAAATAAAAAGACTAAGCAGTGGTTTGACTTCGGACTTTTTGAACCGGACAATGACCTTATCTACAGCTATTCCGCCGACGGACTCATCAAGCCGGACAGGACGCACTGGCTCGGAGGCTCGATAAACTACCAGCATCAGACCCACCGCCAGGGTGAGAAAATCATCCTTTCCTACCTTGTGTCAGGAAACGGTAGGAACTACACATGGTTCAATGACTACGAAAATATCACCGGCAATATGCCGTATGATTATAAAGGAATCCACACTACATCTGACGCCACATTCCTTGAACACACAGTTCAGTTGGACTGGACCCGTCCTCTTGCAAAAGGGCATACGCTCGATATCGGTGCGAAATACATTTACCGCGACAACAACAGTAAGGCAGACCAGGATTATATCGGCACAACAAATCGCGTGCACACCGATTTCACCCACACCACTCAGGTTGCAGCCGCTTACTTTGACTATCGCGCGGATTTGGGCAAAATCGGCTTTAGGGCGGGACTCCGATACGAGTTTGCGCGCCTTGAAGCCGAGTTCAACGACAACTCCCAACCCGGATTCCATTCAAACCTCAGCGACTGGGTGCCGAATGCTGCATTTGGCTACATGATTAACCAGTCAAACTCCATGAGGATATATTACAGCACATACATCAACCGTCCCGGTATTAATTACCTCAATCCTATGGTCAACCGCTCCCCTCAGTCAATTTCTTATGGCAATCCCGACCTCGGAAGCGTGCGAAACCAGTCCGTAAACTTCAATTACAGCTATTTCACCCGCAAATTCAGCCTGGATATGAATTTCGGATACTCATTCGCGCACAATGCTATCATTGACATTAAGGGATTGGACGGAGATGTGCTTGTCAACACATTCGCAAATGGCGGCAGAAATAAATCGTACTCCGGAAACATATATATGCAATGGCAGATGACAAAGAAAACCACCCTCATGCTCAATGGAGGCACCGGTTACTCAGAATATGCCAACCCTCATCCCGGAAAAGACATCTTCGGCAACGATATCGAAGGCTATAGCGCCAACGGATGGAGCACAAACCTGTACTTTCGCCTTTCGCAGCGCCTCCCATGGTCTGTGAACCTGTCAGCCTATATCTCCTACTACTCCGGCAATCCGGGTCTGTACAGCATTTTCAAAGCAGTGGGAGCATCCAGAATCAGTCACGGGCTCTCGCTGCAGAAATCGCTGCTCAAGGAAAACCGCCTGTCCATGCAGCTTTCTGTCAGCAACCCGTTTGGACCTGCAAGGTCTAAATACTCATCATATATGATTAATGTGCCTTACGACAGCCACTCTTACTCCCTTACCTCAAACAACAGATCTGTTTCAATAAGCATTTCGTACCGTTTCGGCAAACTTAACGCACAGGTCAAGAAAGTCCGTCGTGTTTCAAACAATGACCTCATCGGCGGACCGTCCAGATAAACGCACCATAACTGACTCCTTCTTGTGCCGCGCACTCGCATTTGCCTGTGCGCGGCATCATTTATATGCAACCTGTATTGGCTGTAAATTAATATAAATTAGCTACTTTTGTGGTATGGATGAAATTATACTTTACCAGCCTGATTCAACAGTACGATTAGAAGTGCGACTTGAAGGCGATACTGTATGGCTTAACAGACATCAGATTGCTACGCTTTTTGATCGTGACGTGAAAACAATCGGCAAACACATCAATAATGCTTTAAAAGAAGAACTCGACGGTATTCCAGTTGTCGCAAAATTTGCGACAACTGCCGCTGATGGTAAAACATATCAAGTTGAGTATTACAACATAGAGATGATTACATCAATCGGCTACAGGGTAAAATCAAGCCGGGGAATTCAATTCAGGACATGGGCTAACAAGATTCTAAAAGAATATCTGTTACGTGGATATAGCATAAGTCAACGGTTAATATATCTGGAGAACCGTTTGGACCTACGGCTTACAGAACATGAAAAAAGAATTGACGAGCTTTCGGATAAAGTAGATTTTTTCGTAAAAACATCTCTACCGCCTGTTGAAGGTATATTTTTTGACGGTCAAATATTTGATGCTTACGCATTAATGTGCGATCTAATCCGAAGTGCTAAAAAACGTATTGTGATAGTAGATAATTATGTGGACGATTCTGTATTGAAACAGCTTGACAAACGGGCGGATGGAGTGGCTGCGACAATATACACCTCTCGAATAAACCGCGGTATACATCAAGACATACTTCGTCATAACTCACAATATCCCACGATAAAATTAAAATATTATCAGAAGGCTCATGACCGGTTTATGATTGTTGATGACACAGTGTATCATATAGGTGCCTCGTTCAAAGATCTTGGCAAAAAACTATTCGCCTTCTCTAAAATGGAGGTTATGTCAGCGGATGAGCTGGTCAAGCATTTGGAGGAAAATTAATCCACCTTATAACAGTTTTATAACTACCTATACGGACCGCGCACTCGCATTTGCCTGTGCGCGGCGTTTTTAATCATTCCGTGCTATAATCTTATTTTTTTTGTATTTTTGCGGTATTATGAAACTTATAGAGTTGAATATTGACAAAATCATTGCCCTGTGCCATAAGTACAGAGTGGCTAAACTATGGGTATTCGGTTCAATCCTCACATCTCGCTTTAATGACAGCAGTGACGTTGATTTCTCGGTCGATTTTGACTCAGATGCAATTAAAGAAGAAGGTATGGACTGGGCAGACACATTTTTTGATTTTATGCATGAGCTCGAAGATGTCATAGGGCGGAAGGTTGATTTGGTCTGTGATGATTCTGTCACGAATCCCTACTTCCGTAAACAACTTAACTCCACAAAGAAACTGATATATGGATGAGAGGATAGCGAAATATATCAACGATATGCTCCAGTCAATATCCGAGATTGAAATGGCGCTCCAACGCTTCGGAAAACAGTATGAGAACTTTGAGTCAGATGTTGTATTTCGCAAGTTTGTTGAACGCAATATTGAAATAATGGGAGAAGCGATGAACCGAATACTTAAAATTGATTCCTCCATTGATATCACAGCGGCGCGTAAGATTGTGGATACCAGAAACTATGTTATACATGCATATGACTCATTAAAAGCAGATATTCTTTGGGCTATTGTCGTAAACCATATACCCCGTCTTAAAAAAGAACTGGTCGGCTTATTAAACGTATAAAATACTTTAAGACTTTTCATTTACATAGTAATCACACCGGCCGCGCACTCGCATTTGCCTGTGCGCGGCGTTTTTATTAACTTTGCAGCATGGCTCGACTTCTTGCAATTGACTATGGCAGACGGCGCTGCGGCATTGCTGTCACTGACCCCATGCGCATTGTAGCTACCGGACTACCTACTGTTTCGACTTCACAGCTAATCCAGTTTGTGAAACAGTATGTTACGGTAGAAGATGTTGATGCCATCATTGTAGGACACCCTAAGGATATGCACGGCAATGACTCGGAATCTATGAACTATATCCGTCCGGGAATTGACCGATTGCGCAAAGAACTGCCGGCTATGGAAATTATCTTCTGGGACGAGCGTTTCACCTCTGTCCTCGCGCATAAAGGGATGATTGACTCCGGCATGAAGAAAATGCAACGTCGCCAGAAAGGCATTGCCGATGAAATGGCGGCGGTTATTATTTTGAACAGCTATCTTGAAAGCAGAAAATATAACGAATCATGAAGTTACCGGTATATCTGTACGGACACCCCGTACTCAGAAATAAATGTAAAGAGGTCACACCGGACTATCCCGACCTTAAGAAGCTCCTTGACGATATGTACGAAACAATGTATGCCTCCGACGGTGTCGGACTCGCGGCACCGCAGATTGGACGCAACGACCGTATCGTTGTTATCGACGCATCTCCTGTGGCAGAACAGTTCCCTGAATGCGAAGGCAGAAAACTCACGCTTATCAATCCCGAAATAGAAGTGCTTGACGGTGACAGTATCACCCGCTCGGAGGGATGTCTTAGCGTGCCGGGGCTTAGCGAAAACGTCAGCCGTGTTGAAAACATCCGTCTTAAATGGGTCGATGAAAATTTCACTCCCCGCGAAGAGATTATCACCGGATTCCTGGCAAGGATAGTGCAGCATGAGTGCGATCATCTGGACGGCACCCTTTACATTGACCGCATCTCCCCTATCCGCAAGCAGCTCATCAAAGGAAAACTCAACAGCATACTCAACGGCCGCACATCCTGCGACTATCCCGTACGCTACGCTCCTAAAAAAATCAGATAAATCCAGCAGACAATAATATTATGGCAGACGACAAGAAAATCATCTTCTCTATGGTTGGGGTAAGCAAAACCTACCCTCCCCAGAAACAGGTTCTTAAAAACATCTACCTCTCCTTCTTTTATGGTGCGAAGATTGGCATCATCGGCCTTAACGGCTCAGGTAAATCCTCGCTCCTGAAAATCATTGCGGGCATTGACAAGAGCTATCAGGGCGAAGTGGTGTTCTCTCCCGGCTACACTGTCGGCTATTTGGAACAGGAGCCCAAACTCGACCCGGACAAGACTGTCATTGAAGTTGTGCGAGAAGGTGTTCAGCCTGTCATGGATTTACTTGCTGAATTTGACAAAGTAAACGAAAGTTTTGCCGACCCGGACGTGCTTGAGGATCCGGATAAAATGGATGCGCTAATCGCCCGCCAGGCAGAACTTCAGGATGCCCTTGACGCTGCGGATGCATGGAATATCGACAGCAAACTTGAGCGTGCGATGGATGCGCTCCAGTGCCCCCCGGACGACCAGCCGGTCTCAACTCTCTCCGGAGGTGAACGCCGCAGGGTTGCGCTCTGCCGTCTCCTTCTCCAGCAGCCCGACGTGCTGTTGCTTGACGAGCCGACCAACCATCTCGATGCGGAATCAATCGACTGGCTTGAGCAACACCTGCAGCAGTATCCCGGCACTGTAATAGCAATCACCCACGACCGATACTTCCTTGACCATGTTGCAGGATGGATTCTTGAGCTTGACAGAGGAGAAGGAATACCTTGGAAAGGAAACTACTCTTCATGGCTTGAACAGAAAACCAAGCGCATGGCGCAAGAAGAGAAGCAGGCGAGCAAACGCCGCAAAACCCTTGAGCGCGAGCTCGAATGGGTGCGCATGGCGCCTAAGGCACGCCAGGCTAAAGGCAAAGCGCGCCTGTCAAGCTATGACCGCCTCCTCAATGAAGACCAGAAAGCACGCGAGGAAAAACTCGAGATATTCATTCCCAACGGTCCTCGTCTTGGCAACAAAGTCATCGAAGCTACCGGACTTGCAAAAGCATTCGGCACAAAGCAACTGTTCAAAGACCTTGAATTTTCACTGCCGCCAAACGGCATTGTCGGTGTAATCGGTCCTAACGGAGCTGGAAAAACCACCCTCTTCAAGCTCATCATGGGGCAGGAAAAGGCTGATGCCGGCTCATTTGATGTAGGCGAAACCGTAAAAGTCGCCTATGTTGATCAGACCCACCATGACCTTGTGCCTGAAAAAACAGTCTACGAAGTCATTTCGCAAGGTGTTGAAAGTTTCCGCATGGGCGGCAAGGATGTAAATGCCCGCGCATACTTATCCAAATTCAACTTTGCCGGTGCGGACCAGGAAAAGAAAATCGGTGTGCTAAGCGGTGGCGAACGAAACCGCCTGCACCTTGCAATGGCTCTCAAGCAGGAGGGCAATGTGCTGCTGCTTGACGAACCGACCAACGATATTGACGTGAATACACTCCGCGCCCTTGAAGAAGGCCTTGAGGAGTTTGCCGGATGTGCTGTTGTCGTAAGCCACGACCGCTGGTTCCTTGACAGGATATGCACCCACATCCTGTCATTCGAGGGAGATGGCAAAGTAGTATTCTATGCCGGCTCATATTCCGACTACGAGGATTACAAGAAAGCACAAAACGGCGGCAAAGAGCCTCCCCGCAAACGTTACCGCAAACTTATGGAATAAGCCATGCCGGAGAACAACAAAAAGCATCCATACACTCTCCTCTGGATTCTGCTTGCAGTCGCACTCGTGGCGGTATTTGCAGTGTCATTCTTCGATTTGCCGTCGATTTTTGGCTACACACCGAAGTCATCAGGAATGGCACAGGCGCTTTTCCCTACAAAAGAGCAACCTGTGGCGGTTGACACCATACCACTTGATTCCATGCCGGTACCCACCCGTATGGAACCGGACACCGCCTCACATACAATCCTGTTCATCGGCGATTCAATGCTTGACGGTCTCTCTCCACGGCTCGCCGCATACGCCGATGCATCAGGCCACAAACTATACTCGGTTGTGTGGTACAGCTCCTCGACAGAAATCTGGGGCAAATCGCATAGGCTCACCGATTACATCAAAAAGCTCTCCCCAAGCTACATTTTCATATGTCTCGGAGCAAACGAGCTATACGTCAAGGATATTGAGGAGAAGCGCACCCCGTTCATCCGTGAAATGATTGCGGAAATCGACACTATCCCTTACATCTGGATTGGACCTCCCAACTGGACTACCGACACCGGCATAAACAAGATGATTGCCGACAACACCGCAGCAGGATGCTACTTCAAAAGCGACGGAATGACCTTCGAGCGCCGCTCCGACGGAGCACATCCCACTGCTAAAAGCGCGATCGAATGGATGGATAGCGTTATCAGGTGGATGCCCGAGCACTCCTCGCATCCTATCCGCATGGATATACCGGAAAAAACAACAGCGCGCCCTGCGCAGATATTCATCCACCAGCCGGGAGAAAATTAACCGACTATGGACTTCACCACGCTGCCCGATTCGCTCGGTCACCTTCTCACTTACCACCGGGAAGCACCGTTGATTTTTTCAAGCGGGTTGTTTTGGGTGCTGTTCGTTTGCTTCATGCCGCTTTATGCTCTGCTGCGTCAGCGAAAATGGCAGATGTTCGTTTTCGTTATCGCTTTCAGCTTGTATTTTTATTACAAATGCAGCGGATGGTTTTTCCTTCTCCTTGTATCGACCTCCGTCATAGATTGGTTCATCAGCCGGGCGATGGTAGAGATAGGGTCATCGGCAGGCAGGAAATGGCTTGTCGCCCTTTCGGTAGTGATTTCACTCTCCGTACTCGGCTTCTTCAAGTATGCCAACTTCTTTCTATGGAACTGGAACGCTATGGTCGAAGGCAATTTCCAGCCACTGACTCTTATACTCCCTGTCGGCATATCATTCTACACCTTCCAGTCCATAAGCTACATTGTTGATGTGTACCGCCGCAAGATTGCACCGGCGGAAACATGGGGAGAATACCTCTTTTTCCTCTCATTTTTTCCCGCACTTGTTGCCGGACCTATCGTCAGGGCTGAAAATTTCCTTCCGCAGCTCCGGGAAAACCGCCGCGCAGACCATAGTGAAGTCTACGGAGGATTATGGCTGATATTGTCCGGAGTAATAAAGAAAGCCGTTATAGCAGACTACATCGCGCAGTACAATGACCTTATTTTCGCCTCCCCTACCGGATACTCCGGATTTGAATCCCTCATGGGAGTAATCGGCTATACCATGCAGATTTACTGTGATTTCTCCGGCTACTCCGATATGGCAATAGGGCTTGCACTGATAATGGGCTTCCGACTGGACATTAACTTCAATCTGCCTTACAAATCGCAGAGTCTCACCGAATTCTGGCGCAGATGGCATATATCCCTCTCAACATGGCTGCGCGACTATGTTTATATTCCGCTTGGAGGAAACCGCCACGGCACATTCCGCACCTACCTCAACAATTTCCTGACTATGCTCATCGGAGGGCTCTGGCACGGGGCAGCATGGAAATTCATCTTCTGGGGAGGGATGCACGGCATCGGTCTTATCATAAACAAACTGTGCCGCCCTTTCACATCGCGTTTTGACGGCAAAACCTGGTTTTCAATCCTTGCCGGATTCATCACAGTCATTTATGTCTCTCTCCTATGGGTATTTTTCCGCGCCGACTCATTTACCGATTCCATCCTCATCATCAAAAACATTTTCTGTAACTTTTCCCCGCAGTGCATTCTCCCCTTCATTGAGTTCCGGTCACTTTGGGTGGTACTTATGGCACTCATAATAATAGCGCACTACTTGCCGGAGCAGTGGCATGACCGCGCCGCCGGTATTTTCATCCGGGCGCCGTGGATTATCAAACTACTCGTGTTTCTAATTGTGGTACAGCTCGTTATTGAATTCTCCGGCGAAGACATCGCCCCCTTCATCTACTTCCAGTTCTGATTTTCCAGGTATCAATACCTAAAAGGGCAAATCAATCCCATAATAGGATTCATCCTCACTTATTCTGTGGGAAGTGTTAAATAATGGTGACTGAGCCTGCAACTTATCCATTATCTCTTTTCGCTTTGAAGGGATGGCAATCTCAAGCTTACGGGCTTTGCTTAGTTTCAGAAAATCCTCGCAACAGTCTATGCCAAGAAAACGTCGGTCCAACAGATTCGCTGCTATTCCGGTGGTACTGCTGCCTGTAAAAGGATCCAATATCCACGCTCCAGGAAGAGTTGACGCCTGAATAATACAGGCTAAAACACAAAGCGGTTTTTGAGTCGGATGCTTGCCACAGGTTTTCTCCCACCTTGCAATAGACGGCAACCGCCACACATCACGCATTTGTTTTCCACCGTTTATACTTTTCATCAATTCATAATTAAAAAAATGAGAAACTTTTCGGTCCTTACGAGCCCAAAGTATATATTCTGTGGAAAAAGTAAAATACTTGCATGACAAATTAGGCGGTGGATTAGTCTTCTCCCATGTAATGCAGTTCAAAATCTTGAAGCCTGCTTCAGTGAGGCATCGTGCCACAGAGAAAATATTATGAAAAGTACCGCTTATCCATATCGTCCCATTGCTTTTAAGCTTGTTCCGGCAAGCACTTATCCATTCCTTATCGAATCTGTAATCTTCTTCGTAGCCATGAGATTTATCCCATTCCCCTTTATTTACAGACACGATTTTACCGCTCTGAATACTGATTCCGCCATTTGAAAGACGATAAGGAGGATCGGCAAAGATCATATCGAACTTGAAATCAAAAGATTTCATTTGCTCGACACAATCTCCTTTCAATAGAGTAAAGTTTCTGTCTTCTGATTTATAGTAAGCCGTAGGCATTAAACTAACACTTTAGACATTACTCCATTCTCCAGATCGGATATATTATATAGATCATCCAGCACATCAAAAGTCTCCCGCAGATTATTTTTTGCCTTATGCCATCCAAAGCCATCTGTAATCCATACAAACTTAAAATAATCCAGATCCTTAGTCTCCATGGTTATAGTTTTATAGCTACGGGCAGTCTCATTCAATTTAGAACCACTGCTGCTGTAAAAGTTGGTTTCTATTCCATAAATACAATTCTCACCTTTCACAACAAAGTCAAAACGCTTCTCGGCGCTACCGTTATTTGAGATTGAAGATAAATCTATATTCCATTTATTTTCAATTTCATGGATGTACATCTCCTTGAAGTAATCGACCCCTTTCCTCAATCCTGCTTTAATAAGAAATCCCTCCACGAGATTTTCCATAAGATCTCCCCCACGATTCTTACGCCCATTTGAATCAAGACCTACCTCTATACCGGTAACATAATCCACCAGATTATTTACAATATGGTTTTCCATAAGATCAAATAATCCAGTCCTGCGCATGAATGCTGCATATTCGTCTATAGTATAGTTGGGATTCTGAAAATCAAAGTCATGGAGTCCGTTTTCATCCATCACCATAATATCCCGCTCACGTTTAGCCAGCAAAATCGGGATGCACCGGAGGGTTTCCGGATAAAGCTTCACAATCTTTTTAAAGTCCTCCTCTATTGTCTTAGACCCAATCAAGGAGTTCAGTATATTCAAAGGAATCCTTATCTCATCCACATTTCTATAAACTTTGTCGAAATCAACATAGTATCTATAGTCTGCTATAGACGGAATGAAATCGGCTAACCATGATTCAAAGTCTCTCATTCCATTATCAATTAAAAACGTTTGATATTATCAGTTCAGAAATCTGTCCGCGCCCCTCTGCACAGGAATTCACCATTCTTGATGCCGAGACCCTCCTGATTGAAAAAGGTTTATATAATTTGTCAAAGAAATTATCATCCCCATCTATATTCCGGGGATCAGAATTACTTGCCACAAACAGGGATTTGTTAAAGGAAAGCTGCTCACAGAAGTCCCGGAGCCTCATTTGCTCCGTATCATCAAATCCGTTTTTTGAATAGGAAGTGAAACTTGATGTTTCACTCAGCGGACGATAGGGTGGATCCAGATAATACAGCACATCCTTGCCGGCATAGCATGCTGTATCGGCAAAATCGCCGCACAGTATCTCCACTTTCTGCAAAAGGGAGGAATCCGCTCTTAACGTTTCCTCGTCACATATACGGGGATTGACATATTTCCCATGAGGCACATTAAATTTACCCTTGGAGTTTACCCGATAAAGACCGTTAAAACAGGTGCGGTTCAAAAAAATGAACAATGCGGCTGTCTCAACATCCGAGTTTTCATCTTCATTGAATCGTTTTCGCTGGTCGATATAATACTCCTTACGCATACTGTCGTTCAAGGAGCAGTATTCTTTTTGGAAACTGCCAAGCTCCGATATAAGGGCATCCACCTTATCCCTGACAACCTTGTATGTACAGATCAGTTCCTCATTAATGTCGTTGATAATCGCTTTCTCTATATTAGGATACTCCTGGAGGATCCAGAAAAGCACAGCACCTCCACCAACAAAAGGCTCTACATAAGTAATCGCCCCTTGTTGCGACAAGTCATCAGGCAGGGTTTTCTTTATATCGGAAAGCAACTGGGTCTTACCTCCGACCCATTTAACAAAAGGCTTTGCAGGATATATATTGGATCGCCTCATGAGTTTCAGTTCTGATTGCCGGTGTAAAACCGTATCAGGCGGTCAATGGCAGCAATGCACGCGTCGCAGAATGTCGGATATGTGTTGTTGCGCATCCTGCATTCATCGGCGGGACGATATACACCCTTGAAGGAATAACCTCCTCCTTCATATACTCCGACAGGATATTTCTCCGCATCCTCAACCGGAGTGGGAACGGGTGTGCCCGGTTTTAGCAGTGCTTTCCATTTGCTGTCGAAATTACGCATTGTGGTGATATTCGGCTCCCATGGCTCCACATCCTGCGGATAAGTATCCTCCATTACATCACCAGTGTAGAAATATTCATCCGCCAACCCGCCGAAACTGTGCCCGAACTCATGCACCACAACCGGCTTGAACAGCTTATGGCGTGCAGCAGTAAGGGTATAACTGTTATAGATGCCACCGCCACCGTATTCGTCTGTGTTCGCCAATATTATAATATGTTCATAGGGAATGCCGTCCAGCGCATCATTTATGGCATACACTTTGTCGGTAGTCAGGTAACGGTCGGAATAGAAAGTGCTGAAATGACTTGAGAATGCAGTGCTTTTCCAATCCTTTAGGCGTGGGACGCTTACACCGCTCTCTGTCGAAGGTGTGGCTATTGCAACAAAGTTAAACTCATCGCGGTGGTCCTTGAACGGCGCATAGCTCAAAATCTCATCTACAGCACTCTGCGCATGGGTATAAAAAGAATCCATCTCCTCCGGGGTATAACCCTCCGCAAGTATTGCCACATCTATTGCATTGCTGCTGTCACCGCCTCGGTGCAACCACTTATGAGGAACAGGCTCTTTTATGCCTTTGAGTGCAACCAGCTCATCATCCGGACGGTAAACGTGCTTCATCTCAGATATTTTGTTATGCCGGCTGTCAAGCAAAGTCAGGCTGACAACTGCGCGCTCCTTAGGAAGAGGCACCAATACCGTGTGCTCCATTGCACGGGGAGTGCCAAGCGCCTCATCGGTTGCAAGCCATTCCTGGAAAAGTGTAGAGAAGGAATTGCGGTAAATCGTATCACCGGTAGCCTCGTCAACAACCGTCACCTGACCGTTGCCGATGTAAGGCAGCTTGTCAAGGCTATGGCGGCGACCTGCCCAACCTGCGCTCTTGCTCTGCCCCATAAGGTTCACGGTAACACTTTTCGCATCCCCGCCAAGTATATAATCCACACGGAGTGTGCTGTCATTGAAATGGCTGTTGAAATCCGCTGCGCCAGCAGCTCCGGAAACCAGCAGTCCGGCTAATAAAAATGAAAATCTCATCGCTGTAAAATCAATTTAGCGCAAAGATAGCCAAAATCAACCATTCCGCGCAAAAGAAAAAATGCCCCCTGCACGAAATAATGCAGGAGGCACAAGAAGTGCATGAATATAAATAATGTGACAATCTAATTATCTTTCTGTCAATTCTGCCGGAAGCACAGGCATTGCACCCTGCTTCGTGCATACGAATGCCGATGTCTGCACAGCCAGAGCATGAGCTTCTTCAACGCTTTTACCTTTAAGAATACCTGAGATGAAAGCGGCGGTGAAAGAATCACCGGCACCCACTGTGTCAGCGACCTCTACCTTAGGTGTTGGCTGGAAAGACACATGTCCGGGAGTAAATACATAGCTGCCGTTAATGCCACAGGTGAGAATGAGCATCTTGAGGTTGTATTTGCCGAGAAGAATCCAGCATTTGTCCTGAAGGTCAATTCCGGGATACCCGAACATACGGCTGACCATAACCAATTCCTCATCATTTATCTTCAGGATATTGCAACGCTCCATCGAGTCGCAAAGAATCTCCTTGGTGTAGAATCCCTGGCGCAGGTTTACATCAAATACCACAAGTCGGTCATCATCCTCAGGCATCGCGTCAAGAAACTGGTTGATTGTGGTTCTCGATACTATGTTGCGCTGTGCAAGCGAACCGAAGCACACAGCCTTCGCCCTTTTGGCAAGAGCCTCAAGCTGGGGAGTATAGGGAATATTATCCCATGCAACATTCTCCTTGATCTCATATTGGGGAATGCCTGCCTGGTCTATCTCGACCTGCACGGTGCCGGTCGGGTAAGGCACCTCCGCAATCAGGTGGTTGAGCCCCTTGGAGGTGAAATTCTCGACAATCTCTTTTCCTAACGCATCTGCGCCTACAGCGCTGACTACACAGCTGGGTAAACCGAACTGCGATACATGATAGGCAAAATTCGCAGGAGCGCCACCTATCTTTTTTCCTTCGGGCAGCACATCCCATAGTGCCTCGCCCATTCCAACTACAATGTCTTCCATGATTATCTGTTAGTTAACTTTTTTGATTCTGAATGTATAGTAGAGGAGATAAAGCACCCCTATAGTCATAACAATCACCGCACCGATTTGTCCCATCGCGTCAGCAGCATATCCCATTGCGAGAGGAAAGACCGTACCGCCGAAAAGTCCCATAATCATTAGACCGGACACCTCGTTTTTCTCGTTGGGAGAAAATATCAGAGCCTGCGAGAAAACCACCGAGAAGATGTTTGAGTTTCCGAAACCGATGAGTGCAAGACCGACATAGATTCCGGTGATGCTGTGGCATACGAACAGTATCACCATTGCGGCAAGCATCATCGCAACGCTTATTCCGAAAAACAGCTTCGGAGACATTGACCTGAGCAGGAAAGCGCCGAGGAAACAGCCGATTGTGCGGAATATGAAGTAAACGCTTGTTGCGAAACCCGCCTCTTCAAGAGGAAGCCCAAGGCGCTCCATGATGATTTTGGGTGCTGTGGTGTTTGTGCCTACATCAATACCCACATGGCACATGATTCCGATGAAGCAGAGCAGGATGAAAGGACGTCCGAGCAACCGGATGCATTCCATTACACCGGAAGCCTTGTCCGGACGCTCCTCCTCGATTGGAGTTGCCGCAAGAGCCGAGATAGACAGCAGGCTGACAACGGCGTAGATAACGAACAAGGCTCGCCATCCGAGACCGAAAGTGGGGAAATAGGTTGTAGCACCCCATGCCGCGATTATCGGGGCGAGGAAAGAGGCGATTGCCTTGACAAACTGACCGAAAGTGAGGGTCGATGCAAGCTTGTCACCGCTTATAAGGTTTGTCACCAAGGGATTGAGTGAAGTCTGCATGACGGCGTTGCCTATGCCCAGGAGCGAGAAGGATAGCAACATTGTCATATAGCTATCGCCTGTGATAGGAATAATCAATGACACTCCGGTGATTACAAGGCTTATCAGCACGGTTCTTTTTCTTCCTATCTTGTTCATCAGCATGCCGGTGGGCACTGAGAAGATAAGAAACCAGAAGAAAACGAGTGACGGAAACAGGTTTGCCTGTGAGTCTGTAAGAGACAGGTCTTTCTGCACATAATTGGACGCGGTGCCCACGAGGTCCACAAATCCCATTGCGAAGAAGCAGAGCATCACAGGAATAATCTGCATCAAAAAGGATTTGCGGTCAGTTGCTATTGACTGGTTCATTGGATAGATTGGTTATTTTGTTGACAGGGAATATATTTTCAGGTTCTTTACTTTCGCCTTGCCGCCGAATGATGAGAGCGCCAGGCTTGAATATGGCATTTCGGGAAACACGAGGTTTGTCATGACGAACCTGCCGTCATTGCCGAACATCTCGATACTTGAACGGTCGATAAACATACGAACGGTTATCTTGCCATTATCCTCAAAGGTCGGTGAAGCGGTCACAACCGGGAAACTTTCGCTGAAATCCACTATACCGCTCTTTGTGCGGTCAAAGTACATTTTCCTCTCCGCGGCATTGTAAGTCAGTATTACCTTATTGTCCGCTTTGTTTGAAAGCACCATTTTCAACGAGTCGCAACCGGCGGCATCTATTTCTGCTATTATTTCGTACAATCCGCCATTTGCCTCAGGCAATGTGAATGATTTCGCGATATTGCCCAAGGAGATATTTGATTTGTCGGCTACAAGACGGTTTCTCAGCGCAAGCACCTCGGGCGAAGGAGCGTTGGACACATAAATTTCACCGTCCGCAGCGCGGAACAGCCCTATCTCGCGGGGAAGAGTGTTCGCGCTCCTGTACTGCATGGTCGGCACCTCCGCCGCATACTGCCAGTTGCTCATCCACCCGATAGCGGTGCGCCTTCCTTCCGGAGCGTCGCTCCAGCTCACAAGCGCATAGTTATCTTTACCGTAATCAAGCCACTTGGTCGGAATCTTACCGGTCGCGTCCTTGTCGGCGGTGAAAGTCTTGCCGTCCCAGTCGCCTATAAAATATTGCACAGCCGAGCCTCCGAAAGGTCCGCCGGGATTTATGTTGCAAATCAGCACCCATTTCGTTTCTCCTGTGCCGTCCACTTTCAGCGGGAAGAGGTCGGGGCACTCCCATACTCCTGACTGCTCACCCTCCCCTTTGCCGAAACTGCTCTGAAGAGTCCATGTCTTGAGGTCCGGAGAGGTGAAGAAAAGCATTTCGCGTTCAAGCGCATGGGCGAGAACAAGATTCCACTCGCCGGTCTTTTCATTCCAGAACATATTGGGGTCACGAGCCTCGGTCTCCAAAGTAATTATAGGATTGGATGGGTAAGGGGTGAATGTCTGTCCGTTATCCGTGCTGGATGCAAGGCTCTGCATCTGGCTTGTCCCTGCCGAGGTGTAAAGCGCTATTATAGCGTCCTTGCCGAATCCCGCCGTATTATTATGGTCAACCACGCTGCTGCCGCTGAATATAGAGCCAAGTCCGTCGGGACGGATTGCCACAGGCTCATGCTTCCAATTGACAAGGTCTGTGGAAGTCGAGTGCCCCCATGTCATATTCTGCCACTTGGATCCATAAGGGTTGAACTGGTAATATAAGTGCCACACACCGTCTTTATAGAACATCCCGTTGGGGTCATTCATCCATCCATACATAGGAGTATGGTGGAAAGCGGGACGGAATTTGGTTTCCCTGTCAGTCATGTCCGGGGTATCGGTCAGCTCAAAGCCGCGCCAGCACACATCTTCTTTCGCCTCCCGTATGGAACTGCGTCCCTGCGGGGTGACTACATCGAGGACAATATTTTTCCCTTTATAAGGTGTGAGGTCAAACGGCACATAGTAATCTGTCTTTGACTTGGCGAGGCGCACATATATTGTCTCTGCGATTTTGCCGTCCACAAGTATATTTATGCGTGCATCGTCATTACTTTCCTGCACAGGGAGCATCAGATAGCGTCCTCCGTCACCGACTCGCACAAGGGTGTTGTTGATGCCGAGGTGGTTGATTTCTATGCCATCCGCGCCGGAAGCTGGCACAGGGGCAAGAGCCGATGCACCGAAAATTGATAAAGCCATCAAGCCTAATTTTATGTTCATGATTTTAATGTATAACGGTTAACTTCAATGATTATGTTCACTCTGAAAACCGCCGCAAAATGGTGCGCCGGTTTGGTATTGCAAAACTACAACATCGCAACCGGGACGGCTATTAAAAATCGTGCATTATATATCAATTTTGTTGCATCGCATTATTTTTGATGTCTTTTGCACTGTTTTTCATAGGATTATGCATATCTTTGAAGTACCTTACACTAATAACCGGCAAACAATATGAAATCTATCCAATCCATACTCTTATACTTTTTCGCTATCGCGGTGCTTCTGCTTTTTACAGGATGCACTGAAAACAGGACATATAAAATAGGTGTCTCGCAGTGTAGCCAAGATGACTGGCGCATGAAGCTCAACGATGAAATCGAGCGTGAAATCATGTTTCACGAAGATGCCGTTGTTGAGATTCGTTCGGCAGATGATGACAGCCGGAAACAGATTGACGATATCCGCTATTTCGCCGAAAATAATTTTGACATAATAATCGTGGCACCCAATGAGGCGGCACAACTCACTCCTATAATAAAAGAGGTGTATGAGAGCGGTATTCCGGTTATCATATTCGACCGCAACATAATCGGCGACACATACACCGCAAGAATCGGTGTGGATGACGAAGGTCTCGGAAAATCGGCAGCACACTATGCCCTCCACCTGCTGAGACCGGGAGCTAAGGCGATTGAAATATACGGATTGCCCGGCTCCACGCCTGCAGAAGGACGGCATGAAGGGTTTGTCAGGGAATTTACGGAAAACGGCGGCACTCTCCTGGCAAGTGTCCCGGCAAACTGGAACCAGGAAGACGCCATACCGGTAGTTGATTCACTCTTGCGTGTTTACGATGATGTTGACCTTATCTTCGCCCACAACGACCGCATGGCTATAGGAGCATCGGAGGTTGCGCGGCGTGCCGGCAGGAAAGGTATAAGAGTAATAGGCATCGACGCCGCGCCAAACATTGGCATACAGGCAGTTGCCGACAGCATTATAGATGCGACATTTCTATACCCCACTGAGGGACACCGCATTATACGCACCGCCCTCGCCATACTCAAAGGTGTGCCTTACGAAAAAGAGACGGTATTGCCGGTATCGTCGGCGGTAGACAAGACCAACGCCGATGTGCTGTTGCTGCAGAACGAAACCATAAAAGAGGATACTTACAAAATGAAGACCCTCAAGAACCGCATTGACGATTACTGGGCGCGCCACTCATCGCAGACATCCCTGTTTTATGCAAGCGTTGCCATCATCGTGCTCCTCTTCGGTGTGGTCTTCCTTATTCTGCGCGCATACTGGCAGCACAAAAAACACCAGAAAATCCTCCTTGAGCAAAACAAGACCCTTGAAGAGCAGAGGGATATGCAGAAGCAACTGAACGAGCAGCTTGAGGACGCAATACAGTCCAAACTGATGTTCTTCACCAATGTGTCCCACGACCTGCGCACTCCCCTCACCCTTATAGCCGAACCGGTGGCACAGCTTGCTGCGGCAAATAATCTGACAGACAAGCAGCATTCGCTCATCAAGATAGCCGACAAGAATGTACGAATCCTGCGCAGGCTCATCAACCAGATTCTTGACTTCAGAAAGTACGAGAACAACAAACTGAGCCTGAAACTCACTGAAATAGATCTTGAAAAGGCTATCGGTGACTGGATGGAATCCTTCAACGAACTTGCCCGCAAGCGACATTTCAGGCTTTCATTTGAATTGGATAATTCCTCCAAGCCCGCGCATTTCGCTGTTGATGCAGAAAAGATAGAGCGCGTGTTTTTCAACCTGTTGTCAAACGCTTTCAAGTACACTCCGGACGGAGGCGAGATAAAGGTGAGCTATTCGCTTGACAATGACGGCAAATGCAGGATTAGCGTTACCGACAACGGCGAGGGCATCAGTGAGCGTGATTTAGGTAACATCTTCGACCGCTTCTACCAGGTTGACCGCGTCCATCCCAATGGATCCGGCATCGGACTGTCGCTCTGCAAAGCATTTGTTGAAATGCACGGAGGCACAATTAAGGTTGAAAGCACATTGAAAAAAGGCTCCGTGTTCACAGTCGAGTTGCCGGTTGTCCATGTCAGCGACACAGTGGTCGAGCCTGAGAAACTTATGTCGAGTGAAGATGTTGAAGCGGAACTCGCCACTGTTGAAACCACTGTTGAAATCGAGGAAGGTAAGCCAGTTGTGCTTGTCATTGATGACAACCGCGACATACAGCAACTCATAACCTCCTTGCTGTCCGCTGATTACAATATCATTACCGCATCAAACGGCAGCGAAGGTATAAAGAGAGCCGTAAAGTACGTGCCTGACCTGATTATATGCGATGTAATGATGCCGGTAATGGACGGACTCGAGTGTTGCCGCCGCCTAAAGGAGGAGATTACCACATCCCATATACCGGTGCTGATGCTTACCGCTTGCTCCATGGATGAACAGCGGGTGCAGGGATATGACAGCGGAGCGGACGGCTACCTGTCGAAACCGTTCAGCGGAGCCGTACTGCTGTCGCGCTGCGCATCCTTGATTTCAAACCGCAAGCGCATCAAGGAACTATGGCTCAAGCAGGAGGTTACAGTCGCTCCTGTCACTGAAAAAGAGAAAACGCCCAAGGCGCCTCAGGATTTGGACAGCGAATTCTACAACCGCTTCCTCAAGATATTCACCGAGGAGATGGGAAACTCCGAACTGGGCATAGATGAGATTGCATCGCGCATGGGGCTGGAAAGGACACAGTTCTACCGCAAAATCAAGGCGCTCACGAATTTCTCTCCGGTAGAGCTATTGCGTAACCTCCGCCTGAAGCAAGGGCGGCATCTGGTCAAGACCACCGAGAAGAGCGTGAGCGAAATCGCCTACGAAACAGGATTCTCCACCCCTGCCTACTTCACCCGCTGCTACCGGGAGACATTTAGAGAGACACCTACAGAAACCCGAACTAAGCTGACCCAGTGATTTTTACGGGTTGTTTGCCCGTAAATCATGAATTTTGTTGCAAAACGTATTAAAAATCGTGCATTGTCAAAATTTTAATAGACGATGCACGATTCTTTATATGCACACCCTTCAATGCCGTCATAAATTTGCACCAGAAAAAATCACCAAAAACTTAATGACATGAAAAGAACATTTCTCAGTGCAATCCTGCTACTTCTGGCAGTAATCGTTGCGCAGGCACAGAACATCACTGTGCATGGGACTGTGCTCGCCAAGCTTGACGATGAACCCCTCATGGGCGCATCTGTCTATTGTGAGAGCGCGAAAACCGGAGTCGCTACAGACATTGACGGCAACTTCACTATCTCTGTACCGCAAGGCTCGATATTAAAAGTAACTTACATCGGCTATGTGCCCGTAGAGGTGAAAGCCGAAGCTGAAATGACAATCTACCTCTCTGAGGACAGCGAGGTTCTTGACGAGGTAGTGGTTGTCGGCTACCAGACAGTGCGCAAGGCTGATCTTACCGGCGCAGTGTCTGTAATTTCAACCAAAGCGCTTGAAACTTCGTCTGACACCGACCCGATGAGGGCACTGCAGGGCAAAGTCCCCGGCATGACCATCACAGCAAACGGTTCTCCGAGCGGTACAGGCTCTGTGCGCATCCGCGGTATCGGTTCGTTCAACGCATCGCAGGACCCGCTCTTCGTTATCGACGGAGTTCCCACGACCGCAAGCCTCAACTCGCTAAACATGAACGACATCGAGAGCATGCAGGTGCTTAAGGACGCGGCTTCCGCCTCTATATACGGTTCACGCGCGGCAAACGGCGTAATCATCATTACCACCAAGAAAGGTAAAAACAGCCAGGAGAAGAAAGTGAATGTGAGCTTCTCGACCAACCTCACCGCACAGTTCTACTCCTCGCAGGCTACAATGAAACTCCTCGATACCCCCGGATATGCCACTGCAATGGCACAGGCTGCGCTCAACGACGGGATTGACCCTGCCGCCTACGCTTCCGGCTACGGCCTCAATCTCAACGCTTCATCCGGTTATCCTATATCAGTTTACGATATAGCCAACAACAGGTATGTGAACTATACTGTCAACGGTCTTTACGACGGCTTCATCAACTACAAGCGTACCATGAAAATGTCCGACACCGACTGGCTTGATCAGATTTCACGCACCGGCTTCTCACAGAGCTATGACGCGGCTGTTTCAACCGCTTCTGAAAAAGGCACCGCATTCTTTTCGCTCGGCTACCGCAGAAACGACGGTATCCTCAAAGACACCAACTTCGAGAATATCGCGGCACGCATGAACTCCTCGTTCAACATCTCACCGGTGGTGAGCGTCGGCGAAAACTTCACCCTCACCTACACCAAGCAGGTCGACTGCCACCCTATGGAAAACGCACTGAAGATGCCTTCGACCGTACCCGTATTTGAAACCGACGGAACCACATACGCCGGACCGGTAGGAAGCATGCCGGACCGACAGAATCCTGTGCGTGAACTCGTGTTCAACCGCGACAACGCCCTGAATGTATGGCGACTCTTCGGCAACGCATACATCGACATCAAACCTATTAACGGTCTTCTGTTCCGATCCAACTTCGGTCTTGACTACGACGCCGCTTTCATCCACTCCTATAATTATACCTACCACAGCGACATTGTAAACAACGACACCAACTCCACAACCCTCTCACAGGCAAATGACTCCAAATGGACCTGGTCAAACACCGCCAACTATAATTTCACCCTCAAGGAAGACCATATCTTCACTATCCTCGCCGGCATGGAGATGTTCCGCCAGAGCCGTATAGATTTCTCAGGCTACAATGAGAACTACGATGTGGAGACACCCGATTACATGTATCCGGATGCTTCATCGGGAGTAGAGAGGTCCCGGGGCAACAAATCCGCTTACGCCCTGATTTCATTCTTCGGCAAAATCGATTACAACTGGCGCAACCTTCTCCTCGCTTCATTCACCATACGCCGCGACGGCTCCTCAAGGTTCGGAAGCAACAACCGCTTCGGCACATTCCCCGCTGCGACCCTCGGCTACCGCATTTCGGAGAATATCGGCAAAAAATGGCTCAACGACCTGAAACTCCGTCTCTCATGGGGTAAGACAGGTAACCAGGCTATCTCAAACACCGCACGCTACGCCCTGTATGTAGCGGACTACGGCAACGGACGTGAAACCTCCACCGCCTACGACCTCCTGCTCCAGCAGAGCGGCATATTCCCCTCCGGCTATATCGCAAGCCAGACCGCTAACCCCAACCTGAAATGGGAATCCACCACCCAGTACAATATCGGCTTTGACTACAGCCTCTTCAACAGCCGCCTGTACGGCACAGTGGATGCCTATATCAAGGATGTGAAAGACATGCTCATACGCCCCGCATATCTCGGTTCTATGGGTGAGGGCGGCATTTCATGGCTCAATGGTCCCTCACTGAGAAACAAAGGCATGGAATTCCTTATCGGATGGCGCGATGAACTCAAATGCGGCCTCGGTTACCGCGCTGCCCTCAACCTTGACTTCTTCCGCAACAAAGTGACCTACCTGCCCAGCACAACCACCGGCTCATACGTCCACACCACTACCCAAAACCTCGTGCAGGCAAAACAGCCGTACGGTTCGATTGCAGGATATGTGTTCGACGGCATTTTCCAGAATCGCGAGGAAGTGCAGTCCTCCGGTCAGGACAACGCCCGCGTAGGCGGTATGAAATATGCTGACATCAACCACGATGGCAAAATCACTCCTGACGACCAGACCTGGATTTTCAACCCCGTTCCCGACCTCTCATTCGGTCTTAATGTGGAACTGAACTACAAGAACTTCGACCTGCAGATGTTCTGGCAGGGAGTCATAGGGCAGGATGTGTACAACAACCAGAAATTCCAGAACGACTTCTGGAGCGTTGTCGACGCCGGCAGCAACAAAGGCGTCAGGGTGCTCGACGCATGGCTGCCCAATGTCAACGCATCATCCAGAATACCGATGCTTACCACCAACAACACCAGCGACGAGGGACGCACATCATCCTACTTTGTTGAAAACGGCAGCTATGCCAAGCTCCGCACACTCCAGCTCGGCTACACCCTACCCTCTAAAGTGCTGTCGAAACTGCGCATGACCAAAGCACGCGTTTACCTCTCAGGTCAGAATCTCCTTACGCTCAAGAGCAGCAGCCTCACCTGTTCCGACCCCGAAAACGCCAACTGGGAATATCCTATACCCACATCATTCTCATTCGGTTTACAGCTTGACTTCTAAATCATAAAATAAAACGACATCATGAAACTGTCAAAATATATTCTCGCAACATTAGCCGCTGTGTCTTTCACGGCATGTGACAACTTTATCGACGTACCTCCCACCGGAGTCGTGGACGGCGAGCTTGCATATTCGCAGCCCGAAAAAATGGTGACCGCAGCTTACGCATCACTCGGTGACTGCTGGTTCAGTTATCCCTTCAACCTGTGGCCTTACGGTGACCTCGGCTCAGACGATTGCCTCAAAGGGGGAAGCGGCGTATCCGACACCGGCTACCACCCCATGGAAGTATGGTCATCCCTTACCTCTACCCCGGGCGAACTTGACGAGCTTTGGTACAGGCTCTACTGCAATATTTCACGCTGCAACCGCGCCCTCGTGTCCCTCAACGAGTACGGAGTCAAGGAACTTGGTGAAAAAACAGCCTCGCAGCGCCTTGGGGAAGTGCATTTCCTCCGTGGACACAGCTACTTCAAGCTCCTCACAATGTTCCGCCAGATTCCCTGGATTGATGAAAATGTTTTTGAAAATAACCTTGAGGAAAAGACCCCCAACAATGAGTTTACCTACCAGGAACTGTTTGCCAAAGTCATCAACGAATTTGAGATAGCTTACAACTCGCTGCCGGAGGAGGTTACCGACGGCGGAGGCAGAGCGAATAAAGTCGCTGCCGCGGCATACCTTGCCAAATGCTACCTCACGCTCGCCTGGGGCGACGGCTATGAGGCTTCCGACGGTGTGAATTTCATCAATCAGGACTATATGAAAAAGGTTGTCGAGTACACCGAAGTGGTCAAGAACTCCAGATACGGCTACCTTGAGGATTTCGGGGATATCTTCTTGCCAGAGTACAAAAACAGCAAAGAATCTGTGTTTGCAGTACAGACCTCAGGATACACCGAGGACAATACTACCTTCGGCAGGGCTAACTGGTCGAACACCCTCAACGGATGCTGGGGAATATGGTCCTGCGGATGGGACTTCCACAAACCGTCACAAAACCTTGTAAACGCATTCAAGACCAAAAACGGGCTGCCGATGTTTGACGACTACGCCGAGGCTGACGCCTATCCGGTAAACGGCACACCATCGACACAGAAATGGGATCCGAGATTGTTCCACACCGTTGGCATGCCTACATTCCCCTATAAATATGAAGCGGAGTACACCATGACAACCGACAACTCACGCACTCCAAACACTTACGGCTACTACACATCGCTAAAAGATGTGCCGCAACGCAGCGCCGGAGAAACATTTGAAAGCTCATGGCAGGCATTTGCGATGAATGACTATGTGTTCCGTTTCACCGATGTCATGCTCATGCGTGCCGAAGCGCTCATTGAAACCGGGAGCCTTGAAGAAGCCCGTCTGATTATCAATGACATCCGCACCCGTGCCGCAAACTCAATCGACAAGCATATCGCATACGCTAAAGACTATTGCGAAATCGCCCTCTATCCCGCTTCATATTTCACGTCAAAAGAGAGCGCACGCCAATGCCTACGTTGGGAACGCCGCCTTGAAATGGCTATGGAAAGCAGCCGCTACTTTGACCTCCGCCGCTGGGGAATTGCATCAACAGTACTCAACAAGTACTTTGAGACTGAGAAGAAGGCGAAATACGGTGACGTATCCTACGGACAATATTATCAGGATGCCCACTACACCGCAGGAAAGAACGAGTTCTATCCCGTGCCCTACAACCAGATGTATTATGTGCCCGGACTGTATGTGCAGAACAAAGGCTACAACTAAATCATATCTCCTCTATATAGCTTAAATTAAGGTTAGAAAGATGTTTTTACACAGCCGGATTCCTTCCATTCATCCCGTTAGCATAGCTTACAGTACTATGGAACCGCACTTTACATAAATTGATTGGTAATATAAAGATTCGGCTGAATGCCTCCGGAACCTCTCCCCCGGAGGCATTTCACTTCTCCCATATGCCATATCCCATGCGCCGGAAAACGCATCCAGAAAATAACCACGCGGTTAAGGGAGCATCATCTACTGCAACCCGCGGAAAACCAGCAATCCACCCCTCTCCACCCTCCGCACGGCTTGCCGTGCGGAGGGTGGAGGAACATAACGCGACCATAATCCTCGGGGTGCGCTACGCTTACCCACGAGGCTATTGTCCGGACGCGCTCTCCGGCGCGTCTCTGTTCCTCATTGCTTTGAGCGCGGGACGCGCGAGTCTGTGTATAGCCCCTGGCAAGCGGAGCGCAGCCTGTGGGTAGGAAATACACCCTAAGTACGAGCC
>CAMWQE010000005.1 GCA_947176335.1 uncultured Porphyromonadaceae bacterium
TTGCCCCCCCCCCCCCCCGGTTTCTCGGCGCGGCCCCCCCCCCCCCCGGCCCCGGGGCCGGCCGGGCGGCTCGCCCGAAGGGGGAGGGGGAGTTTGCTGCTGTTCCACGGGTTGCGGTCGCTAACGCTCCCTTAACACCACGGCTACTATCTGCGTGCACTCTCCGGCGCACGTCCAAAATATGCAGACGCTTAGCGCGGGAGCGACTCTGTGTATAGCTCCTGGCGACCGTCAGGGAGCCTGGGGGATGAGTTTGCGGTCGATTCCTTTGGATTTTATCGGATATAGCGGCATTATTCCTTTGGATTTTGTCTAAATTTTGCGGTTTATTCCTTTGGATTTCTCTAAATCATTGATTATCTTTGGAATCCAAAATAACCACCAAATCATGGCATATCTTGTAAGAAACATAGATGCCGAACTCCTGAAATGGAAAGAATCGCCGCGTCGTAAGCCTCTTATTGTGCGTGGTGCCAGGCAGGTCGGCAAGTCCTGGGCTATAAGGCACCTGGGAGAGACGTTCAGGCACTATCTTGAAATCAACCTTGAAGAGGAAAAGGATCTGTGCAGACTTTTTGAAGAAATCCCGGATGTGAGGGAACTCAGCCAGCGCCTTGGGATAGTGCATAATGTGCAGGTAATACCGGGGGAGACTCTATTGTTCATAGACGAGATCCAGAATTGTCCGGCAGCATTGAAGAGCCTGTGGTTTTTCAAGGAGAATTACCCGGAACTGCATGTCGTGGCTGCAGGGTCGCTTTTGGAGTTCGCATTGAATGAGATGCCTTCATATGGTGTCGGGCGTGTCAGGTCAGTGTTCATGTATCCGATGTCGTTCAAGGAGTTCCTTATGGCACGCGGTAAAGATATGTGGATAGAGGAAATTGCAGCTGCAGATTGGACTCATCCTATGGAGGAAAGTCTTCATTCACGTCTTGTCTCGGAATTTCGGTCATTTTTGATGGTAGGAGGTATGCCTGCCAGTGTGTCCGCCTGGGTTGATACTCAGGATTACTCTGCCTGTCAGGACGAACAGAACGACATCCAGCAAAGCTATTATGATGATTTCGCTAAGTATGCCAAAAAAGTTGACCCGCAGCTTCTCCGCAATACATTGTCGGCAGTAGTACGGCAGTCGGGTCAGAAGTTTGTATATAGTAGAGTGGAAGGAGGCTACAAGGCTGAAGAAGTCAAGGAGGCACTGAGACTTCTCCGCGATGCCGGGATAATCATTCCGGTGCAGATGTCCGCGGCAAACGGTCTTCCCTTGGGAGCGCAGGTCAATCCCAAGTTCACCAGATATGATTATCTTGACACCGGTCTGCTGCTTCGGGTGTTGGCAATGAACTATGATGATGACAGGGAGTTGACTCGGCTCATACTTGCCGGAAACGCACCTGATCTTGTAAACAAAGGCATAGTGGCGGAACTGACGGTCGGGTTGGAACTTATAAAATCCTCTAATCCGCAGAGCAAATATGATCTGTTTTATTGGGAGAATCTGGAGCGGAACGCCACGTCAGAAATTGAATATGTCATAGCCAAGAACGCAAGATGTCTGCCTATTGAGGTTAAAGCGGGAATATCTGGAAAGATGAAGAGCTTAAGGCTTTTCATGAATAGAAAAGGGCTTACATCCGGCATACGCAGTTCGTTGGAAAATTTTGGACTTCTGGAGGTATCAGACACTGATGATAAAGGACAAACAATCAGGCGCGCCATAGGCATCTTGCCGCTTTATGCTATATGGAGACTATCGGAACTTCCGCTTCCCGGACAGATTCGGGAGGGGGCTATGTGAGAATGGTAGTACGGCATCGCCTTTCCAAGGCTCACTTTATTGTCTCCGCCTTTCCGTCCCACAGGCTGCGCGCAAAGCGCTTGCCAGGGGTTACACACAGAATCGCGCGTCCCGCGCTTAATATAGCCTGCGGGAAATAGAACGCAATGTATAGATCTTCATAGTGAGCTCCGCAGGAGCGACTCTGTGTATAGCCCCAGGCGACCGTCAGGGAGCCTGGGGGATGAGGAACACCGAAAAAAATGAGCCTTGGAAAGGCGATGCCGTGCGGAGGATGTGGAGATTCCCGCGGGTTGCGGTTGCTGGTACTCTCTTAACGCAACTACTATCTGCGTGCGCTCTCCGGCGCGGGGGATAGGGATTCAGGCGGGGATTTCTACGATTGTGTCGAAGTCGTGGATTGTGGCGTCCTCCTGGATGCTTCCAATCTTATAGCCGTCGCCTGTTGTCTCACAGAAAAGGTATTGCCGTCCGTTATGGTCTTTCACGACATGGGCGAGCGTGTCTGCGGGGAGGTAAGTTGCCCAATGGGGATTGAATTCGATTCCGATTGCGGCGTGTGCAATTTTTTTTGAAATCATTATGAGCACGTTATAACCGAGCTCATGGAACAGCGCCGCCGTGAGCGCGGACTTGCAGTCGCAGTCCCCCTCTTTGTCAAACAGCACCTCATCCGGGAAGCGCATATATTCTTTGGCGAAGTCTATGCCGGCGGATTCCTCATCAACCTTGTAGGCGATGTTTGGCGCCTGGCAAAAGTCGAGGGCGAACTGCACGAGGTCTATTTCCGGAAGTCCCGCCATGCTTATTTCAGTGCGGATGTATTTTGCGAGTTCCCGTATTTTTGCCGTCCTGTCCTGATTGGAGAGGAGGAAATTGAACATCTGGCGAATGTTTTCGTCATAGGTGCGGTTGTCTCTGCCATAATTGCGGAACGGATTGTGGAGTCTGAGGTCATTTATCTCGCTCCGGCTGAATTCAATTGTATATGTGCCGTCAAGCCTACTGCCTCTCAGCGAGTCAAGCGTCCATTGATAGAGGCAAGTAACGGCATCCTCGTCTTCGGCAATGGGGCTCACCGGCAATTCTATCCGCTCATCGAAATCAGAGAGCCGCATCCCTGCCATCGCTCCTCCGAGGCGCAGACCGTCGCCGGTGGTTTCGCAGAATATGAATCGGATGCCGTTGTGCATAAAGGTAGCCTCATCGACACTCCTGCCGAATATCATGCCACCGTCAATCCACTCCTCGTCTGCTTCAACTGCAATGGCGGCATGGTTTATGTTCCTTGAATAGAGGAACATTGTCCTGCGCGCCATGAAGTGGAAAAGCGCGGCGGCAAGGAGCGCCTTGCTGTTTGCATCGGCTTCTTTGTCAAACAGCACTTCGTC
This sequence comes from uncultured Porphyromonadaceae bacterium, assembly GCA_947176335.1. GTDB lineage: Bacteria > Bacteroidota > Bacteroidia > Bacteroidales > Muribaculaceae > Paramuribaculum. The sequence goes on from CAMWQE010000005.1 coordinate 3,193, forward strand.
CGGGAAGCGGATGTAGCTTTCGAGGCGGTTAATCGCTTTGCTGTTTATGTTGGGTCGGAACGCAATGTTAGGTTCCTGCACGAAATCGAGGGTAAACTGTAAGGTCTCCGCATCGGTCAGCCCGTTTTCCGTAGCTATCGCAGTTATTCTTTTAGCAAGGTAGCGGCAGTGGGCTGACACGGATGCATGCTCATTCATGTACTGGAACATCCATGTTACCAACGCGCGCAGGGATTTGTCGTTGCGCTGGTTGAAAAACGGGTTGATGTGGCGCAGGTCAGCTATGTACTGCGAATCAAAATAGAGGGTTACATCGCCTTTGACCCCTGATTTCGTGGGTGCATCAAGGGTCCAGATGTAATTGACAGGTATTTCCCCCTCCGGGTTCAGGATCCCGGCTGTATGCGGCGCCTCATCCTCCTCTTCGGCAGAATTGAATGCATCTTCGATTTTCCAACGGAGATTGCTGTGGCGTAGCGCCATGTTGGTGCTTACGCCGAAGGCGGCTGCAACGGCAACGGGGACAAAGTCAAGATTATAGAATGAGCCGTAGATGCCGGAGAAGCTCAGTATCACGGAGGAGGCAAGCAGGACGAGCAGGTCATAGTTGCGCTGCCCGAGCGACTTGTTGAAAAGGTCGATTCGCGGCTGAATTGTGTTTGATCGCTCGATGCATTCAATTTTTATCGCCCTGACCAGTGCCCATATCCCGAAGAAGAGGGCGCAGTAAAGTATGTCTTCCTTGATATTAAGCCCAATCATAGTTTTGTCAAGGATTTTTACCCGGACAATATAAATGAGCAGGTAGACAATGATATATATTATCGCCGAAAGGAGCGCAGTGTCTTTCCAGCTGTAAGCGGGGCTGTTGTAGTACTCCTTGTAGTCACGGTGGTTCATCCGTGAATATATTGCTGCAAATGCCGCCGCCCTCGCTTCCGGTGGCATAAGGTCACGGCGTGAGTTATGGAATCCAGTAAAGGTGCAGACGCCCAAGGGCATTTTCGCGGCTTTAAGTTTTTTTCGCCTGTTGCCTTTACCGGAGTCTTGTGAATTCCAGGTGTCCGGCAGTCCGGTGTAAACATTGAGCGTGCATTTCATCCAAAGGTTGCGCCATGTGCGCTTGCCGTAGATTGTTGGCATGCCGGGATTGGAAGGCTGCGCCGTGTATCCTACATATTCCGGATGCCTATTCCCGATTTTCTTATATATGTAGCCTTCAGGAGTGATAAAGCCGCAGGTCTTATACTCGGAGCGTCCGCTATCGTTGTCAATGTTCTCTGTCTGCAATTCGACATTTGCATTTTCGCTGTTGTCAGGAATGATTACCCTGCCGAGTGCCGGTCCCAGCCGTGCTCCGACAAGATGCACTTCGGGTGCTTCCGCCGTATCGTTGCAGTCCATAAACCCTATTTTAACCAAAGCTCCTTTGCGCAGACGGCATCTAATCCACACCTTGGTTTTGAAGAGGCGGATGAAACTGAGTGCCACTCCCAGAATGAGGATAACTGCGACTATGTAATTCAGCATTTCTGTCATAGGTCAATCATTTTGGTTCAGACACTCCCGGTAGATTTTCTTATCGCTGTATGCTTTGGCAAACTGCTCGGAGTCGAAAAGGCGGAACCATTCTGTCGACGAGTCTTCAAGGCAGAGCGCCCACAGCAGCAGGGATGAGGGGCGGGGAGAATAGGCGGAGCTTTCCATAATAGTGTTGGAGGAACCGCTGCTGTCACCATTGCTTCTGTCACGCTCCATCCGTGCCTTCTCGGCAAGTTCCGCGGAGAAAACCTGGCGTATGCGCATCTTCTCGTCGAAATCTTCAGTCGGCAGGATGCGGTTGAGGTTCAGCTGCTCGAAGCAGCGCCAGCGGGTGATGAAAATATATTTGCTGTAGACCGGATTGAACTTGTCAACCTGGGTTTTCTTATATGAGGTGGAGATGTAGGGGAGGATAAATTGCTCCGCACGGGAATCATTCAGCTTTATGTCCGCATACTCCCGGTCGGCTGAGGAGGTTATTTCTCCGTTTGTCACCGCAAAATCAACTGCGCAACGCATGATGCCGACACGGTCCGGAGATATCCGGCAATAATGGGTGAGTTTTTCACCTACAGTGTCATTTTCACGTGGCAGTATCGCCTCGGCAACCGCAGCCTGAAGTTGCTTATAAAATTCTGCATGGCGCATTTCCCAAAGTTTCTCCAATTCCTCTTCCTGCTGCTCTTTAGACAGAAGGGTCTCTACACCGTTGTCATCGATATGGCGGATGACCGATTCCGTGAGCGCCACATCGCGGAACAACTCCCCGACCATGTTTTTGTGCTGGTTCATGAAAATGAAATACTCCGGTTTGCCTATCTCTTTGAACGGGTAGCGGATGTAGTTTATTCTCACCTCGGTATCATCAGCCTCGCTTTCAGGCAGTAGAGTGTCAAGTCCGAACTGTCCGGCAATCAGGGGTTGGTTGAACATGGATTGAGGGAAGAGCGGTTTGAGCTTATGTTCCATTTTAAGCCCGTTGCCGAGCTCCTTGCGAATCTTGTCACAGCGCCGTATGTATTTTTCGGCGAGAGCCGTCATTTTGTCATAGAACGAATTGATTTCCAGCTCGATACGGTTAGCCACACGCGCGAAAGCATCATGGAGGAATATTGCATGGAGACGCCTTATCGCCCTCTTCTTAACCCTCATGTACCGTAAATAAGAGATGAATTGCACTATTGCCGGGAGAATGAAAAACGCTGCAGCCCACCAGTAGCGGTTGGCATATACATCGCCAAGGTCAATCACATACTGAGGAATGGAGCATAGCACGGGTATGATGGCGATAGCTCCCACTATGCCGAGGAGAATACTGCGGCAGATGCAACTCAGGAATGTGGATTCACGGCTGAGAATGCCGTTGAGGTCTTTTACCGCCTGTTTTTTTATTTCATTCTGCGCCGTGTCGCCCGATTTGCCTGCCTGGTCCTCAATATATGCGTCATGGTAGTCCATGAAATCATTGGACATTGCGCGGGGCACATGGTTCTCCTCTATATTGCGCCAGAAAACGGATTTGAGTGTCGGGCGGATGCGTTTGCGCCTCTCGCCGAGGGATTCCTGCATTTCTTTCAGCAGTGCCGTCATTGCCGGAATACCTCCGTCTGATGAGCTGAGGTGCCCTAATGTCTCACGAATCCGTTCAAAAAGGCGCCTTGACGCATCAGAGAAAGCCCGCCGGCTCTCTGTCGCCACTGTGTCAAGGGCATTTTTAGTATTACGTTCAATAGTGTTGGTTATCCGGCGCATCAGGTTGGTCGAGTAGTAGCGCAGGAAGCCATTGTAGTAGTAACGCTTAAGATTACGTGCCAAAAAGTTCCTTATGGGGTGGGGATTCGGCTCATCCGGCTGCTCGTCGACCTCCAGACGGCTCAAAGACTCATAGCGGAAGAAAGAGTCAGGCAGATATTCCTCATCGGCGATAAGGTGAAGCGGCAGGTTGAAAAGTTTATTGTCGCCGTCGTGCTTAATAGCCTTGATAAAGTCCGCCGCCATGCGGTAGCATGTCTTTTCATCCTCATAGCGGGTGTCGAAATGCACCGATGTGGCACCCATAGAAAAGTAAAAAACATCTGCCGAGGAGGTTCCGCTCAGAAGCGGATGTGAATCGTTGCATGCCAGATACAGGTGGACCAGGCATTGCATCAGGTATTCGGCGATAGCTTTGTCGGACAGGAGCGGGTAAACGCATTCCGTGCGGTTAGGCACATCCTGATAGAACATCATATGGTCATAGCCGCGCAAGTCGTTGACATGATGCTGCACATCAATTTCGCGGAGGGTGCGCAACATGCTTTTCCGCTCCGCAACATGGCGTGTATTAAGGTCGCTCGGTATGTACAGCATGCCGATCACCTCCATGCCCTGATGGATATGGTGCGGGAGCATGCGTCCTTTCTCTTTTTGAAGGAGTCCTGCTATAGCCGGAAAAACCAGTCGGGTGAATTTTTCGCTTAGGTCACCCAGCACAACAATGTTTATTTTTATGTCGGCATGAGCGTTACTTTGTCTCAGCATACGGATGAACTGCTGTCCTTGTGCAACAAGGTCGCTCTGGAAGGCATAAAACTTCTGCGCTGTGGAGCGCGCATCATTTTCCGATTCGCCGTATGCCGGGAAATCAAGCTTATAGGCGGATGCATCGATTACACTGTAATGCCAGTAGCATCCGTCAATACGGGCATTACGATCTGCTTCAACGCGGTCGTGACGGTCAATCTCCTCTCTGATATTTTCCGGTGTGTGAGGCTGATTGCCGTTTTCGCTACGCATTGCGGCATGGGTCTCCTGCTCGACATAAGCCTGATTTGCATCCGGCTTGTCCTGCGGACCAGTCTGATCGGTGGCGCGTGAGGACAAGCAAGCGGATCCAGTCCCCATGCTTACATGGTCAATCTGCCCGAGGAGACGCTGAAATTCATCTCTCCGGGGTGATTTTTCCCTCACATCGATAATCCAGAGCGGGAGCATGGACTGTTAGCGCTTAAAATCGTGAACAGTAGGATAGTCGTTACGGAGAATCTGGAAGAAAATTTCGTAAAGCCGCTTTTCTTCCGGCAGTCCGGCATTGAGTTTCTTTTTGCTGAGGTCATCAAGCAGCTGTTCGTGTTTAGCGGTATAATGGCGCTTGAGTATGTTTTCTCCGGTCTCTGTCTGCCCGTTGTTATTGTACGAAGTACGCAATATCGCCTGAATCAGACGCTCGGCGGTATCACCGAAGCGTGCATTGTGGTACAGGTCCGAGTAGGTTTTGAACCTTTCAGCAAATGTGACACCTTCGATTTCCTTGAAGAGCGGTCTGCCGTTGTCTGTCTTTTTAATGGCGAGTTTTCCGGCAGTATGGGGACTGTCTGCGAGGAATGCTTCCGACAGGGCGATTTTGAATGAGCGGTCGTAGTCGGAATAATACATTGTGTCAATGAATGCCTCCATGTCATACTTATCCGTATGGAAAAGTGGCGAGAGTTCCTGGCGCATCGCCTCAAGCATAAGCATCTTTACGAATGTCCTGTGCTGTGGAAGTATCTCAAGGGGTAAATCGTCGATAGTCAGTTTGTCAAGGAACTGTGCGAAAAGGTGGTGGAAATGGTATTTCTCACGGAAAGGCGCCCTCTCGTACACCCGGCGAATCGAGTCATAAATACGGTAATCCTCAAGTGACAGTCCGAATTTTGATTTAAGCACGAGCGCAGTGTTTTCGTTGTCGTTCTTTTCAAAGCGGTGTTTTGTATTTCCTCTCTGGTATCCGAGCATTTCTTCCGCCAGTTCTTCGCTTCCGGCAACAAATATTATGTGCTCTTCCTTCTTAGTAACGTCAATACGGCTTGTGTTGTAGCTAAAGAAGAGAGCGGGACTAAGTGCCCTGCGTACCTCATCTTTCTCCTCATTGCTGAGATCGGCGAAGAAAGATGATATCTTGCGATGGTCCCAGTTTTCCTGAATGTCTTTATTATTATGGATTGCATCTTCAAATTTCGCAGTAGCGATATTGAGGAAATCGGTAATTATTTTCTCGGCGCTTACATTACCACGGTCGGCGAGTACAGGGTTGGCGAAGAATAATGTCTCGCTTGTTTTGGGTGCACTCGGGTCTTCCTCCTTAGCCTGCTTGATGAATACTTTATAGTTTGCATCAATAGAATCTTCATCGGTGATGAGATATATGCCGTTGTCAAGGAAGCGTGAAAGTTCCGCACGGTTGGGTGTTTCTTCCTGGTCTGAATTTGCCGTGAAGATTTTGGTGTAGAGTTTGCTGAAAAAATTGTCCTGCTTCCATCCATTGCCGTCGCATATATTTTTGAGCATGGGGAGGTAAACGGTAGTAACGTCCATAGACGCTTCCCCGAATTCTGTGGCAAGACGCTTGTAATATCCCACGCGCTCGCGTGTGAGTTCCTCCGCTTTTGCAATCATGCCGGAGAGATAGCGGGTAATCTTAGAGATTTCATCGTTTTTCTCATCTGTGCAGAACACACGCTTTATTTCGTGTGCCCACTTGTCTGCCTCAAGTTCGGTATAGAGGTTCACATAGTCGCGGAGGTCATTTAAATACTCGTTAATCTGGGCTTTATTGTTCTTCATGATCTTCTCGGTGAAATCGATTTTTGCAGCCTCGTCACTGAGTTTCTGAAGATCTACCTCTTTATTTCTTAGGTCGGTTGCCCTTTGGCTAAGTTTTGCCTCCTCCTGCTCAAACTGTTCCGCCATTTTTTTATGAACCTCCTGAAGCGCATTGAGTGTGTAGGCAAGACCATGTTCACGAATCATTTTTTCTGCTTCCTTCCACAAGTTTTCAGAGAGAATCGCAGAGTAATCAGCAATTTTACTCTCCGTGCTTTCCGCTTTGAGACGGTTGCCCATCGCCACCAAATCAGACATTATGTTTGTCAGCTCCAACTCTTCGTTCATCTTCTCGCTATCTGGATCCTGATCGTCGATGGAAGCTTCGATAGTCCTCTTCCCGGCGGTCAGCTTATTGGCGATTGTGCCTTTGATGTTAGGATTGAGTTCTTTGAAGAAGCGATTTATCAATGGGTCGACATCCTCTTTTTTCACGCGTGCCTGTGCCTTGTCGTTGCAAAGCAACCATGAACGGAGCACATCGCGCTGGAAACGCGCCCGCATATATTTTGAGAATTGTTCAAGAGGTTTCTGGAGCGATACATATCCCATGGGCACAAGGAACTCCTCGTGATTATGCTCCATGATATCATTCATGTAATTGTCTATGTCGCTGCGGAATGTAGCGCCTGCTTGCCCGTTGTGGAGATGATAAAGCATTTCGGCGGTGTTGCGGTACATTGTGTTTGGTGTTCCGAGACTGGTGCCTTTGTCGGTCTGTATGTCAATAGGCAGGAGATAATAGAACGGGCAGTAGCGTTTCTGGTCGTTTACAAGGTTATAGTCATCAATGAACGCGAGGCGGTGCATAACAGTGTTCTGCTTGTCCTCGTAACTCATTTTTTTGAATGCATTCAGCTCGCTGAATACGGCAAATGCGTTCAATGAGTACTTCTCTTCTGTAGAGTTGCTGTCAATAAACACTTTCGGCATATACATAGCCATGACAAGCTGAGGATCGCCGTTGCCTACAATCTGATGATGGAGCTGGTTCACATGGTAGAGCACATCATTGAAAATGCCGGAACCGGTGCCTCCAACCGTGCTCCCAACGACCCAATAATAGATTATGCAGTCTTCGCCTCCCACAGTCTTCACATCATTGAGCGATGATATGGCACTCTGGAGTTTTGACTGGAAATCGGCGAGGGAATGAGCAAATGCGATTCGTGACTTGATTCGGAATGCTCCTGCACCAAATGAAAGGGGCTGATCAGGAATCTTATTTGAGAGCTCCTGGGAGCAAGCGTCAAGAATTCTCTTGTTTATAAGAGCCTTAGGGTCATTCTTAGCTTCATAATATATTGCCTGCGGATTTGCCCTTCCGAGGTTTATAAGGTCGGTCTGCGGGTTTATGAAAGGCACTTTACCGGCTTCAAAGCTCTCACGGTTACTTTTGTTTGCCTCGTCAATGTCACGCTGGTCTGTGTCAAGGAAAAGGAAGCGGTAGCTATCGTTCATCGCCTGTAGCCTTGATTTTGACGCAGTTGCACGAGGAAACCGCTTCTCATAGACTTTCTGCTTAATCTGAGAGACTGTTTTGACGCCAGAGCCGCCAATACCGATAAAAATATGCTTTTCGTTTGCCATTGTATGATGTGTTTAATTGATTATCTGTGGAGTTTAATTGTCAGAGGACAAGGTGATTTTCACAGTGTTTGTATGGTTGCCGTTTGAATCATAGCAGTCCAGGTTCACTTGCTTTGAGCAGGTTCCGTACCTTCCGATATAGCCGGAGCGGTTCCTTCTCGAGTTGATTACCTTAGACTGACCGGGACCGCGACCTTCCCATCTGAATTTCGGCTTTGTCCAGAAAAGGAACGGATTGGATTTTACTTTTGTAAGGGATATGTTCCATTCTGCACCGGGCACATTGCACCCGTTGGTGCCGCTTGCGCCGATATTAAGCGATTTGCCGGAAGGACACGATACTTTTATAGGTTCGCCTATCGCTTCACCATATTCGTTTGTAATCAATACCCTGCCTTTGATTCTTTCCCTGCGATTCCTGTTGATAGCTTTCAGCACGGCGACAATATATATGATAAGGAGTGCCGCAAGGATGCAAGTGGTAAGAAAGGACAAGATAAATACCCAAATCCAGCGGTTCTGATGCACAGCGGTATCGGAGAATGGTTTCTGGATGCTGAGCGTCTGCAATTCATCATCAAAATCGGTTGGAAGCTCAAGATTCACATTCAGGTCCTCATCAAAATTATGGAAGCCCCATTTGCCGTGTTTAATTTGCCCGAGTTTTACTGGTAATTTTCCGTCGATAGTGATGGTCGAGGCGGTGTCGCAATCAACGTAAAATTCAGAACCGGGAAGGGTTGTGGTTTTGCCGAGCTGCAATGTTGTATAAAGCTTATTGGGTTTCCAGTCGAAATCTGCAATCACATTTCCGTTAATGTCTGTTTCTGCGGTTAGCGAAGGACATATTTCCCGCTCGTTATACAGGCGTATTACTCCACGGAGCTTCTCCGTCATAATATCGCGTGTAAGCTGGTCAAACCATATCTGGATAGTTGCTTCATCATTTATAGCGTCGACAGATTCAAATCTTCTAAGGGGAGTCTGGGCATTAAAGACTCCCTCTTGCAGTTGGTCAAGTGAGTATCCTGCTCCTGTGCCTGCTTTTGGAAGGCGCATTGCAACAACGCGGGTGTAGGTTTTGTCGGTAAGATTGTTGAAGTCGTTAGAAAGTGTTTCAATGTTCTCTTTGGTGAGCTTGACTTCCCCTTTGCCGGGAAGGTCGTTAAGAAAGTCAGTGATTATAATCACGACATTCATGTCGACATTCTTATTGTTTAATATAGCCTTATTAATTGCAGATACTGCTTTGTTTATATCTGTGTTTCGTTTGAATTCCGGTGTGTATGACTCATTTATATATAGTGAGGAGAGTGCATTGCAGAGAATCTGTCGCTGTGCGTCACTTTCCATTTTGTTGCATAGCCCGGGAGTGTTCTCTTTCGCATCTGTTCCAAAAGGTATTACAGAAACCTGCTCGCCATCAGGTAGCGCCATTGCGAATGCCTGAAGCATGGGGGTGACAAGGTTGTTGTATTTGACCATGGAGCCGGAAACATCCACAGCTATAATATAGTGCGTAGCGGTTTTTTCAAGCTCTTCTCGGAACAGCGAGGTCAGTTTCGGAAATTGCTTTTCAAGATATTCCATAGAGCTGTTCTGTGCCGGTGCAATGAAAGCAGCCAGACAGGCAAAACAGAATAATATGGTTCTTAATAGATGGTTTATCATTGTTTCACGGTTATAATCGTTAGTCAGAAGCACAGCAAAATATGTTGGTATCAGATATTTGACGCTTCAGTGCAAATTTAATTATTCTGTATTAGAATTGCAAAATGTTAACGGTTTAATGGCTCATAGTATTTTTTTGTAACGGGAAAGGGTAGAGTTGTGTCTTAGTAGTAGAGAGCTATTCAATCATGACTACCGAGGAGTTCAACGCAAGAGTATTGCCGCATTACAAAAGTATGTTCCGGGTCGCCGCAGCCTTGATGGGGAGCAGTGATGCTGCAGCCGATGCTGTGCAGGATGCTATGCTCAGGCTTTGGGACAGACGGGACAGGTTGGCGATTGTCGCAGACATTAAAACTTATTGCATGAATGCCGTGCGCAATGTGTGCCTGAATACGATACAACGGAGTAAGACCGGTGTGGCGAAGGTATGGGTCAAGTGAAACCATGATTTACGGTGTCCCGGCACGCAACCTCGCTTCCGGATATTTCCGATACTTACTGATGTACTCGAAGGAATCCGGTGAGAAAGCGAAACTTATAATCATTTCCGGCGCGATTTGGCAAAAATCGATTGGGAATATGATTGACGCTTTTTCCAAGTAAGGCAACCGTTCTCCTTACCTCAGAGGGGCAAGGAGTTTCGGGTTTGCCACAACCCACAGTATGTCGTGCGGCTCGAAGCGAGTATCCGCAACGGGGGTGAAAAATTCCTCGTTGCGGTTTATGCTTACAAGGAGTGCGGAATAGTCGGTGCTGAGCCGGGACTGCGCGACAGTCTTTCCAACGAGCGGTGAGTTTTCCGACAACTGCAGCGAGGTGAGCTTGTAGTCCGTGGGTGATGCTTCTGCACCATGTTCCTCTCCGTCATTTTCAACGATAGACAGCAATTCCTGGATTTGTTCGTCAGTGCCGATTACTCCGAGAACGTCACCGGGAAATATCCTTGTGTCGCCGGACGGCACGGGAATGAGAGTCGCTCCGCGCTGTATAGTCGCGATATTGACACCGCAACGCTGGCGGATGCCGCTGTCCTGAAGTTTTTCTCCAACAAAAGGACAGTTGTAGCCAACAGTCATATATGCGAGGTGCAGGTTATTTACCACATTGTTCTTTCGTCCGCTTCTTCTCAATTCACGTTCATTGAGGTTGTCCATAAAGCGCGATTCAATGCGGCGCATCCTTTTCTTGAGCTGCTTCGAGAATCCGAACATCAGTATCACGAATACCACGAGTCCAAACACAATTCCGACCCACACGGAGTAGATGCTTGAAAGGAGGTAGATGACGACAATAAGGGCTATAAGCATCCTGAATATCGTCATTACGATGAGGGGAACATCGAAGTGCGCGTTGGCGGAGAGAAGCCTCTGGCGCTCGGTGCGTTTTGACGCGGGCATGGAAAGCGCGAGAAGGAACGGACCCATAGCGACAAGGGTGACAACCGCGCAGATGAAACGTCCCCATCCTGCACTGAATCCCATGAGCCACGGAAGCAACCAGTTGGTAGATATGAGGCAGATGGTTACAAGGATAACGAGGTAAAGCATCATGCGCCATACATAGCGCTGTATGACGGTTTTCCATAGAATGCCGGTCTCACTTTCGGTAGATGCCTTGTCGCAATACCTGTCAATGAGGAAGTGGAGCCGCTTGGGAAGTATTTTCACAAGCCCTGCATAGACAGGGTCTGCCATTCGGATGAAATAGGGTGTAGTGAATGTGGTGAGCACAGACACTGCCACCACAATCGGGTAGATAGTATGGTCGAGCACGCCAAGGCTCATGCCGAGAGTAGCGATGATGAATGCAAACTCACCAATCTGCGTGAGCGAAAATCCCGCTTCGATCGCTACTTTAAGTGTTTGCCCGGTAACGAGCATTCCGAATGAGCCGAAGATAATCATTCCCACGATTACGACTCCGGAAAGCAACAGTATCGGTCCCCAGTAGGTGGTGATGACAGACGGGTTCACCATCATGCCGACGGAGATGAAGAAGACGGATCCAAAGAGGTCTTTTACCGGGGTGACAACTTTCTCTATCCTCTCAGCGAAACTTGTTCCGGCAAGGATGGAGCCCATGACGAATGCTCCGAGAGCAAGTGAGAAACCGCAGTAGACAGAGAATACCGCCATGCCGAGACATAAGCCCATACTTATAATAAGGAGTGTTTCGGAATTGAGGAATCGGCGGGTGGTATTGAGCAGGCTCGGAAGCACAAATACCCCGACGGCAAACCACATGATGAGAAAGAAAGCGAGTTTGGTGATGCTGAACAGCATCTCGCCTCCCGCAACACTGTCATTGATAGCGATAGATGACAGAATCACCATCATCAGCACCGCAAAAAGGTCTTCGACAATCAGCACCGCAAATACAAGCGAAGCAAATTTCTTGTGTTTTAGCCCAAGATCGTTGAACGCCTTGATGATAATAGTAGTGGAGGACATGGATAACATACCTCCGAGGAAAAGACTGTTGATATGCGTGAACCCGAGGATGTGACCTATCAGGAACCCGACACACATCATTCCCGTGACAATAATCAGCGCCGTGACAACCGCTGAGCCTCCTGCGTTGACAAGCTTCTTGAAACTAAATTCCAGTCCCAGCGAAAAGAGGAGAACCACGATGCCTATCTGTGCCCAAAACTCGATGTTGCTTTCGGTGGTGACTGAGGGTAGATAGGTGAAGTTGGGGCTTGCCAGGAACCCGGCGACAATGTAGCCGAGCACCACGGGCTGCTTGAGCCATTTGAACAGCACCGTCGTTATGGCGGCAAGGATTAGAATGAAAGCGAGGTCCTTGATGAGACCTTCTACGGGCAATTGTGCTGCTTCAACAGTTGCGAGAATCATATACTTACCTGATTTGCGAGTGAAATAGCCTGAGTGTCGTTAAGTTTTCTAAGTGCGGAAAAGAGGGCGATAAATTGGGTGGTGCTTTTTACGAGCACCACAAGGTTAAGGCTTGTGATTTCGTTTTCGTAGTTGTACTCCGCGAAAACGTTGGTGAGGTTGATGTGAAAGTCGTTTAGCGTGTGTCGGTAAAGCTCGATGTCCTCGACAATTCCATGCACGCGGATGCGTATGATGCGTGTTTCCCATCCAACGTGAATCTTGCGCTCGATAGCCTCGATGAAAAGGAGCACCACAAGGATGAGGGATGTTGCCACAATTGACACAAGGTACATGCCCACTCCTACAGCCATACCGATAGTAGCAACCATCCAGATGCTTGCCGCGGTGGTGAGCCCGCGTACAGAACCTTTCATCTGAATGATAGCTCCGGCACCAAGGAAACCGATACCGGTGATTACCTGGGCGGCGATACGACCCGGGTCTCCGTTTTTAAGCCCGAGGTATTCCTGAGGGACATAAATGGACAGCAGCATTGCAAGTGTCGCCCCCATTGAAATAAGCGCGAATGTGCGAATGCCGGCAATCTGCCCCTTGCGTTTCCTCTCCACTCCGACGCAGCAACCGAGCAGCATGCTGAGGCACAACTTGAACACAGTGGAGGCTGTTGTAACCTCCACTGAGTTTATAGCTGTGTAAAATTCCTGAACCAAGCCTGTCATCGTGATTATTTCTTCAAGGTGAAGTGGCGTGAAGCAATGCGGTAGTTATCAGCGAACAGCTCCACTGTGTAGTCACCCGGAGTCAGGGCGTTATTCACATCCCAGTAAATTGTCACTCCGGCAAGTTCCTCGCCGGTGTACTCTATGGTCTTTTTCGCCGTGCAGGGCACATTGCCTCCGTCATAGGAGAATGTTCCGGCGTTTCCAAGCAGCGAGCCTTCCGGGCTGGTAATCCTCAAATAAATGGTCTTGTTTCCCACAGGGGTGGAATTGTTCTGAGGAATAGTGAAAGTAACCATTAGCTGAACGGCTTTGGTGACATTTTTTTCTGTCTTGCCGTTTTTACGCAGGGGAGTGAGGCTGAGTCCGGTGACATTGAGTTTCTCTGCGAGAGTCATCCTTTCGCTGAGAGTGGCGTTTGTCTTGGACACTTCCTGCACCCTTGAGGAGAGCTGCTGGTTCTGGCTCTTGATTTCCTCGTTTTCAGCTCTCAGACCGGCATTTTCTTTGCCAAGGGAATCTATCTGGGCAATGTAGTGGCGCAAAAGCCCGCGAAGTGTTGAAATCTCGTTTTGAAGTTGTGAGATTCGTTGCTGGCTCTTCTTTTTCTGTGAGTTGAGTTCTTCAAGGAGCTGCTCGATTTTATTTTTAGCCGCATTGTACTTGGCAACTATAGTATCGCCTTCCATGCGCAAAGCCTGGTCCTCGTACTGCGCGAACTGCGAGTTGATTGACTCGTACTCGTTGGCAAGCTGAAGCTGCTCGTTGGTGAGCTGCAACTGTTCGTTTTCAGCCCTCGCGTTGTCAATATCCCCCTTTAGGGAGGTTACTTGGAAAAGGCTAAAGCATAGTGCGACAATCAGGAGGATGACAAGTGCCAGTGCAATCCAAATCAGCTTAGAATTTTTATTTTCCATAATTTAATAACCGATAGGGTTGTCAATGCGAATTAAAGACCTCGTCCGTGGCAGTTTTTGTATTTTTTGCCACTTCCGCACGGGCAAGGGTCATTTCTGCCGATTTTCGGTCCTGCCTGTGCGGGCATGGGACGCTGTTTTTCTCCCTGAGGAGCTGATGCGGCAGCCCTGTTTGCGTCGCCGGGTAGCGATTCACGGCTTTCTTTGTATGCCGGTGCCGCCTGACGGGGCATAGGTTTCTGAACCTGAGGCTGCGCAGGTGCTCCGGGTGCATCCTGTGCGGGACGCTGAGGTACATATATGGTGCCACGCATGAGCGCGGAGATTACCTTTACATTCAGGTTGTTGAGCATCTGCTCGAAGAGGTGGAAGGATTCAACCTTGTATATTACCAGAGGATCTTTCTGCTCGTAGCTCACATTCTGCACGCTCTGGCGGAGCTGGTCAAGTTCACGGAGATGCTCTTTCCAAAGCTCGTCAATGGTGACAAGCAGGATAGCTTTATGCCATTCCTTTACAATAGCCTTGCACTCGGTCTTATATGCGTCCATGATGTTGACAGGGAGATTGAAGATGCGTTTGCCATCGGTCATCGGCACAACAATCATCGAGTCCATACCACGGTTTTCAACGCAGTCCTTGATAACGGGCATTGCAATCTCGCGGATTCTCTGGCTCTTCCTGTCAAATCCCTCAATTGCGGCGGCATGGATTTTGTCGATAACCTCCTCCTTGCTCATTGTGCGGAACTCAGCCTCGGTGAAAGGGGGCTCTATAGTGAGCACCTTGAAGAGCTCAAGGGACAATTCATTGTAATCGGAGGGTGAATCGAAGTTATTGACAAGGTTCTCGATAACGTCATAGAACATATTGGCTATGTCAATGCCTATTCTTTCTCCGAGGAGAGCATGGTGGCGGCGTGAATAGATGTAGGTACGCTGCTTATTCATCACGTCGTCATATTCCAAGAGGCGTTTACGGATGCCGAAGTTGTTTTCTTCAACCCTCTTCTGGGCATTTTCGATAGCTTTGGTGACCATGCGGCTCTCAATCATCTCACCCTCTTTAAGTCCGAGAGTATCAAGCATCTTCATCACGCGATCGGTAGCGAACAGGCGCATGAGCTGGTCCTCGAACGACACATAGAACACTGAAGAACCCGGGTCACCCTGACGACCTGAACGTCCGCGGAGCTGACGGTCGACGCGGCGGCTTTCATGACGCTCTGTGCCGATGATGGCGAGACCGCCTGCCTCCTTGACTTCATCGGGGAGCTTGATGTCGGTACCACGACCTGCCATGTTCGTAGCGATGGTCACAGTTCCGGTCTTACCGGCAAGCGCCACGATGTCCGCCTCCTTCTGGTGTAGTTTGGCATTGAGTACATTGTGCGGTATGCGCCGCATGGTCAGCATTCTGCTGAGAAGCTCTGATATGTCGACAGATGTTGTGCCGACAAGCACGGGGCGTCCCTCATTCCGCAGCCGCTCAATCTCTTCTATTACAGCAGCGTATTTTTCTTTCTTGGTTTTGTAAACACGGTCGTCCATGTCCTTGCGGGCGATAGGACGGTTTGTGGGAATAGTCACCACATCAAGTTTATAGATATCCCAAAGCTCGCCTGCCTCTGTCTCCGCAGTACCGGTCATGCCGGCGAGTTTGTGGTACATTCTGAAATAGTTCTGGAGAGTGATTGTGGCAAATGTCTGTGTAGCCGCCTCGACTTTCACACCTTCTTTTGCCTCGATAGCCTGATGGAGGCCGTCGGAGTATCTTCTTCCTTCCATGATACGTCCGGTCTGCTCATCGACAATCTTGATTTTGTTGTCATCAATCACATATTCCACATCTTTTTCAAAGAGAGTATATGCCTTGAGGAGCTGGGTGACTGTGTGCACGCGTTCTGCCTTTACAGCATAGTTCTGCATCAGTTCATCCTTGCGGGTGCGGCGGTCTTCAAGGTTTTCAATTGTCTCAGCCTCGGAAAGCTGTGCCGCGATGTCCGGGAGTACGAAAAATTCCGGGTCAGCGCTGGTGCCGGTGAGCAGGTCAATGCCTTTGTCGGTGAGTTCCACGCTGCGGTTTTTCTCGTCAATTACGAAATACAGAGGCTCGGTAGCCTTAGGCATTTCGCGGGCATTGTCCTGAAGATAATATCCTTCTGTTTCAAGAAGGATGTTTTTCATGCCTTCCTGAGAAAGGAATTTGATGAGCGCGCTGTTTTTAGGCAGTCCCTTGAATGCGCGGAACAGTAGCAAAGCACCCTCTTTGCGCACATCCTTGTCTTCAGACATGAGTTTTGATTTTGCATCGCTCAGCAACTGGGTGACGAGCTTACGCTGCGCGGCAACAACTTTTTCAACGTTAGGGCGGTATTCGTTGAACATCTGGTCATCGCCTTTGGGCACAGGACCGGAAATGATGAGAGGTGTCCTGGCATCGTCGATAAGCACGGAGTCAACCTCGTCGACAATCGCATAATAGTGCTTTCTCTGCACGAGGTCTTCCGGTGACATTGCCATGTTGTCACGGAGATAGTCGAAACCAAACTCATTGTTTGTACCGAAAGTGATGTCGCAGTTGTAAGCGGCTCTTCTTGCGGGTGTGTTGGGCTGGTGCTTGTCAATGCAGTCAACAGTAGAACCGTGGAACATATATAGCGGTCCCATCCACTCGCTGTCTCGCTTGGAGAGGTAGTCATTGACAGTAACGACATGAACGCCTCTTCCGGAGAGGGAGCGGAGGAATACAGGGAGGGTAGCAACAAGTGTCTTACCTTCACCGGTAGCCATTTCCGCAATCTTACCCTGATGAAGGACGACGCCACCGATGAGCTGGACTTCGTAGTGGGTCATGTCCCACTTTATTTCATTGCCACCGGCAACCCAACGGTTCTTATATATAGCTTTGTCCCCTTCGATAGTGACAAAATCCCTTCCCTGGGCGGCGAGGTCGCGGTCCATCTGGTTTGCTGTGACTTCAACGGTTTCGTTTGCCGAGAATCTTGCGGCGGTTTCTCTAAGAGCGGCGAAAACCACAGGGAGGTGCTCGTTGAGTTTTTCTTCAAGAGTATCAATGATATTCTTTTCGTGGCGGTCAATTTCATCCCAAAGCGGCTGGCGCTGGTCGAAGGGGATAGCTTCGATTTGCTCCTTTTTGTCGGCAATCGCCTTTTCATCTTCAGCGATTGCGCTCTTGATGTCCGCACGTACTGCAGTGATTTTATCACGCAGGGCATCATTGGAGAGCTGCTGCATTTCAGGTCCGAGGGCAATGATTGAGTCGACAATCGGGCGTATTTCCTTTAGGTCGCGCTGTGACTTATTGCCGAATATTTTGCTTAAAAAAGAGTTTAGTGACATTTAATATATTAGTTTTTAATGATTTACAAATAAAGCACATCTGATGCAGGTGTTGTATCAGAAATCGAGTGCAAAGATAGTTTAAATAGCTGAGAAATAAGGAGGTCAGCCGTTGAAAATTAGCGATTTCAGAATTTTATCGCGGGAAGGGATGCGGCATTGGGAGAACGAATCCTGAGAATGCGGCTGACGGTTGGCGCGATTGTCCTCGCGTCAACGGGTGAATCAATCTTTATGGCGGGTACACCCGGTCCCATTATGAAAGCGGGTGAGGATACAAAATTATCACGGTTTACAGTTGTTGAACCGCTGACTCCGGTAAGGTTGAAATCATCGGTAATTTCCCAGCCGGGAGTGACATTCACAATCACATCGCCGGAATGCTTTACGGATGTGTTGCGCTTCAATGCCGCAGCGTTGTCGCCGGCTCTTGAAGCTATTATGTCGTCAATTGTGAATACATGGCTGACACCGCTCATCCTTTCCAGGAATTCAGCCGCCTCACCTCTCACTGCAGTGGGGTCAAGGCTGTGGTTCTTGATTGTCTGCTGGTTCAGGTAAAAATTGCGGTCGTAGTATCCAGCCACCCATTCGCCGTTTCCGTGCAGTGCCATCAGATAGGCATTCAGTAGCGATGCCGCTTTTTTTGCTGAGAATACTCCGGTGGGGACTCCCCATTTCTCATCATCGCGTCGTGCCGTATTAGTGGCGGGATGCCCGATTAAGAAAATCAGGGCGTTGCCTTTTCCTGCTTTGGCATCAATAGCCTTGAAAAGCGCTGATAAATCCCGGTCGAGGCGAAGATAGGCGTCGAGGGTTTCAAGGCGGTTGTCGTTGTCGCGGGAATATGGATAAGGTGCAAGGGTGTAGGAGAGGTTGAGCATATCCACCGGTCCTCGCTCGCCGAATTGCATGGAATTCAAATAATCGCAGGCAACGGCAGTAACCTCATGGTTTGATTTCGGAGAAGCCTTAAAGTGCTCAATACGGTCCGGTTCTTTTCTGGAGAAAGTGTGCCGGTACGGATATTGTGCCTTATATGAGGGAACATCGGGATACAGCTGGGGCTTGATGAGTGGCTCCCATGCCATTGTGTCAATCCTTGAAGAAAGCGGTTGCCGGTAATTACGCGCCGACAGGGTAGGGGGTACATCCTTATAATAAGTAGTAGTCGCCCATCGCTCGGTTTTGTCATCAATCCAAAAAGCGCTGTTTCCGGCATGCCCTGCCATAATGATTGCCACCTCCGGTTCGGGAGCGATGCTATACACCCACCCGGTGCCTGCGGCATCCATGCGCACTTCGTCGCCGATTGTGGAAACGGCAATTGCGGCAGGAGAATAGGTCTCATCGGTGAAGTTGCCAATTTTTGAAGGGTCAAGAAGAGTAGGTGTCACTCTTTTTGTCGCAGGGTCGTAAATTTTAGCCGCCGGTATGGCATTGACTGTAGGTGTGGCTCCGGTGAAGATAAGCGCGGTTGCGGCGGCAGGGTCGAGTTTTGTGCCGTAATCAAGGTCCGCTATCGTAGCCCCTTCTGTCATCAGCCTCTTGAATCCCCCCGGCGTAAGATGGCTGTTAAGCAAATTGAGGTAGTCGGCATTTAGCCCTTCGACCATGATGCCGACGACAATTTTGGGGCGCACAGGTGCATTTTGCGCTTCTGCCGCAAAGCCAATCAGCGATACGAGGAGTATCCCGAGTATCTTATCCGATATAGATTTTTCCTTTTTCTTTCGCATTTAGTGATATGGATGTAGTTCCATGCACGGAGCAAATCACAAGCCCACAAAGGGATAAATGCCCAGTTGATGCTTTGGTTCATTACCGGCATGAGTATAATCATCACGCAAATCGCTGCAAAGTTAATTATTTGGTACCAAATAAGGAAACGCGAGCATCGTGCAAACCATATACAAACCGGTACTAAAAGGCAGAACGGGTTAAGCCATAGTATCAGAAGGTTCGGTGAAGTCGCCTCATGGGTGGATATAAATATAAGGAATGCGAGGAGGCATCCGGTGAGCCCGAATGCGGTAAAAAGCACGGCGTCAAACCACCGTGTTACAGCGCGCCGCCTGTTGTCATACCAGGTTATTGCAAGCGCTATTATAAAAAGGAGTGAGAATGCGGCGAGAGGTGTGAGGAACCAAGGGGTTGCTCTCTCGGTGGCATCTGCGGCAGGATACAGTATATTCGTGCCTGAAACGAGCTGACGGTTTCCTGCCGCTGCGAAGTGCATCATGCGCATAAGCAGGTCAGGGGCGAATGCCGCCTCATGGTTAGCTATAGGATAATCTATGCCGCTGCCGAGCGCAAGGTCAATGCCAAACTGGTACCACGGGTAATTGCGGTGGTATCTGCGCATGACAGAGCGGAAGGTCGGATTAGTTCCGGTCAGTTCAGTGGGCGCTTGTGCGAGGCGCAGCGTGTCTTCAAGTGAGGTTTCTATAATTGAGAGCGGCCTGGTGGAACAATTGTCCTTGACGTAATTGTACCTGTAAACCCTGTTTTCTGGTAAAAGGTTTTTGTTGACCGCTGCTACTATTTTATCGATTTCTTGCGGGGTGAGGTCAAGAACCTGTTCTGTAACCTGCCGCCCTGAATGTGCATAGTAACTGATGAACCTCTCGGTGGGCATCGCCCCGCACATATAGTCTGTTTCACCTTTTACGAACCTATAGACGAAATTAGGTGCGGCGAAATCAAAAAGGCCCCAGTTGACAATATAGTCCTGCTCCGCATTGCGGATTCTCATAGCCGTGTGTCCTTCCAGCTCGTATATGTCGGCTCCGGGTGCACAGGTTATAAGGCTGATAACGGTTGTAGAGTCATTTGCCTGCGCAAAAGTGCATGGCGGTAATGCAAATAACATTACCGCCACGAGCACAATTATCTCTGCAATTTTTTTGCGCATGATGTTTTTTACATGATGCCTCTTTCTCTCAGCTTGCACTGCCAAGCCCATGCGCTGCGCATTGTGTCGGCAAGCGGGGTGTCCGCAGTCCAACCGAGCACTTCGTTGGCATGTGAAGGATTGCCCCATACCTTTTCAATGTCGCCGGGACGACGTCCAACAATCTTATATGGAACTTTTACGCCTGTAGCGCTCTCGAAGGTATTGATGAGTTCAAGCACGCTGACGCCGTTTCCTGTGCCGAGGTTGTAGATTTCGATAGGTGCGGCATCGGGATTTTCAAGCATGCGGTCCATAGCTTTTACATGAGCTTTCGCGAGGTCAACCACGTTGATGAAGTCGCGGATGCATGAGCCGTCGGGGGTGGGATAGTCGTTGCCAAACACGCTGAGTTCCTTGCGGATGCCGATAGCGGTCTGGGTGATATACGGGATGAGGTTCTGAGGTACACCGTTGGGGAGTTCGCCGATTTCAGCGGAGGGATGTGCTCCAACCGGGTTGAAGTAACGGAGAATAACGCTCTTGAAGGGTGCGCCGGCATTGATGACATCGGTGATTATCTCTTCGGAAATCTGTTTGGTGTTTCCGTAAGGTGAGGTAGCTTTCTTGATGGGTGACTGCTCGGTAACGGGATTTACATCCGGTTCGCCGTAAACAGTGCATGAAGATGAGAACACAATACCTTTTACTCCGTTAGGACCCATGAGGTCAAGGAGGTTCATGAGTGTGTTAAGGTTGTTGCGGTAGTAAAGGATAGGTTTTTCCATTGATTCGCCCACAGCCTTGCTTGCAGCAAAGTTGATGATGCCTTTGATGTCGGGATATTTGGCGAAGAGCTCTTTGAGCGCGTCAATGTCGGTACAGTCTGCTTCAACGAAATCAGGACGAATTCCGGTTATTTTCTCTATTCCGTCAAGAACTTCTTTATTGGAATTTGAAAGGTTGTCAATAATCACTACGGAGTATCCTGCGTTCTGGAGCTCAACTACGGTATGTGAACCGATGTAACCGGTTCCGCCGGTAACAAGAATCCTGTCTTTTTTCATTTGTACTGTTGATTTAGGTATGTTTATGTTTATTATGCGCAAATGTAGTGATTTCCGTTGTGCTATGCAAGATAATCGACGTGCATACGGCAGTTGGCGCAATCAAAATCAAGTTTGAATGTGTAATTTCCGGATTTCAGGGTCAACGGACCTTTCCATTGGGCTCCCTGCGGGGTGCGGAGGCATTTCCCGCATTCCCGGCGGATGCAGTAGCGTGTGGTCATCAGGGTGGTGCCATTGGCAATCTTGCCCCGTGTGCATTCAAGCGCTTCCGGAATGGATTTCGCTCCAAGCTCAGAGTAAAATTCACGTGCAAGGGAGTTTGCCACATTGTCATTGAACGTGAGCTTCTTGCTGCTGAGTAACTCGCTTAATTCCGGTTTGGCTTCCACGCGGTATGTGAATTTATGGTTTGTGCGTCGGAGCGCGTCAAGTTTCTCAAGCGCATTCCTTCTCAGTGAGGTTAATGTCGACGAGGGTATGAACAGGTGTGAGGCATGGTTGCTGATGCTCCCGACCGTATAGATTGTCCCTCCTGTTTTGGACAGAATGTCGTTTTGTCTTGCTTCCTGCGGCTTATCCGCAGGTGCGAGTTCCGCAGGTGCGGATACGGTTAATGTGTTTCCATCCTCATCCTCAATGTCAATTATGATAGATGATGCTGTGGCACGGAGTGTCATATTGATGTTGATGCTTCTGGTTGCCGTCGGCCTGTCAATTATGTCGTTCCAGGATTTGTCATTGTTACGGAATATGACGGTGCCGGGCTTGAGATTGATTTGGCTTGCGGGGAATACTTTCGTCCCTTCTGCCCTGTTAACCCTGAATCCGCAGAATTTGCCTTCGTCATTGAAGTATCCGAGACCGTCGCCGTTGTTGAGTTTCCGGTCTGTGTGGAGAACAACTGCTCCTGCGGCGCACTTGGAGACTGTTCCGATTTTTTCTCCGGTCCATTTCGGCGAGGCAAATGATGCCATTGTGCCTCCGGGTGTCGGGGTATGGGTGAAGTAAGAGGTGTACCCACGGTTGAAGCTCTTGTTTAAGTCCGGCGTAAAAGAGTAGCGGGATGCTCCGGAACTTGAACGGATGTACAAATCCGAATGTGCCTCAATTATAGCGTCAAGTGCCTGGCGATATGCTGTCACGACATTTTTGACATAAGCGGAATCCTTTAACCGTCCCTCGATTTTGAAGGATGATACCCCTGCGGCAAGAAGTTCGTCAAGATCCGCTATGCGATTGAGGTCGCGCAGTGACAGCAGGTGCTTGTCGCGGAGCAGAGGATTGCCGGCGGAGTCATAAAGAGTATAAGGCAGGCGGCATATCTGCGCGCATTCACCACGGTTGGCGCTTCGTCCTGTTGTGGCAAAACTACTATAACATGCACCGCTGTAGCTGACGCAAAGCGCACCGTGTACAAACACTTCTACCGGCACATCGACTGCCGAGCATATAGCGGCGGTTTCCTCGACGGTAAGTTCGCGAGCCGGAACAATTTGGCTGAATCCTGCTGCTTCGAGGAAGCGTGCTTTTTCCGGAGTGCGAGTGTCGCACTGCGTACTTGCGTGCAACGCAATAGGCGGGATGTCCAATTTTAGTACAGCCATATCCTGCACTATGAGGGCGTCAACTCCGATTCGGTAGAGATTTTTAATCATCTTCTCCACCTCTTTCAACTCATTATTATATATGATGGTGTTGACGGTCGCATATACGCGCGCGTTGAAGAGATGCGCGTACTCTACCGCCCGGGCTATATCTTCAAGCCGGTTCGACGCGGCTGCGCGGGCGCCGTTAGAGGGTGGTCCTATATATACTGCGTCAGCTCCATGTTTTATCGCCTCGATGGCTATGTCTGCATTTCTTGCCGGAGCAAGAAGTTCTATCGGTCTTGGCTTGTCCATAATAAAAATCGCGCGGTGATGTCGGTCGACATTCCGCGCGCAAGGTTTTTAGTATACTCTTTAATTACTATTATGCAATAATGCTGTTTTTTCTGATTGGAGGTATAGATCCTATATTTTATTACCTAAGCGAGTGCTTGGTGTTATTTTCTGATGCAAAGGTAATAGCAGGATGTTACGTGGTAATGTCGATTGTGTTACAATGCTGCAACAATGCTGCAAAGCTGCAAAATTTAACTTTTGTTAGGAGTGTTGCTTCCATTTTTCCAGCGTAAACAGGAATTCCAATCCCCCTTCAGTGCGGTTGTGCACTGAAATCGTGCCGCCAAGTGCCTCAATGGTATTCTTCACAATCGGCAGCCCCAGACCTGTGCCACCGCTTTTGCGTGAGCGTCCGGCATCAATTCGATAGAATCTTTCAAACAGGTGCGGGAGATGTTCGGGAGCAACTCCGGTACCATTGTCATAGAAGCTGAAAGTGTAATGGTTCTCGGAGTCTATAATCATTTGAATCCCCATTTCTGTTCCATGGGAGTATTGTGCGGCGTTCTTGATGAGATTGGATACGAGCCCTGTGAGCAGGTTGGAGTTTCCACGGACCACGCAGTCAAGTGGGATATCATAGTTGAACTTCATGTTGCCCGCCAGTCCGGAAATCCGGAGGTCATTTTCTATGGCAAACACAAGGTCATGGAAGTCCACCTCTGATACCGGGATGTTGTTGGCTCCATCCTCAAGCAGGGTTATAGCTCCCACATCGCTCAACAGATTGCACAGCCTCTCCACATTTTCATGGGTGCGGTTCAGGAAGTGGGTTCTTGTTGCCTCGTCCATTCCGGGATTTGTCCTGATGGTTTCAAGATAACCGCGGATAACCCCTATAGGTGTTTTCAACTCATGGTTGATGTTGTTGGTGAGCTGCTTCTTGATTCTTGCTTTCTCTTCAACAGCATGAATTGCTATGCTGTGCTCCTTTTCGCTCCTTTTTACCGCTTCATCCTTTTCGTGGTAGATTTTGATAATCTGGCGGGAAATGTCACCTAACTCGTCATGCGGGAATTTGCTGACATCATAGTCAACATCGCCTTCTGCCGCTTTTTCCGCGAAATCGCGTAGCAGGGTGACATTTCGCGTGAGAAACCTGGTTGAGAAATAGCAGAGGAGTGTGACGATTATCACCATTATGACTATGGCAATCCACACGGGGGTTGCGGATAGCGCGTCGCTGAGGCTTACTGTATATGGGGCTGATGCGTGAACGTAAATTTTACCGTCCTGGCTGCGTTTTGCCAGGGAGTAGTTCATGCTGTCCTTATCTTTGGTGACAGATTCACCTTTTCCTTTCTCTTCAGCCTCACGAAACTCTGGACGGGTAGCGGCATCGGAATAATCCTGCAATATGGGGAGCCCGGCGCTGTATTCGAGTTTGCCATTCTGGCTGTCGTACACGGCAACAGATGCCTCAGACAATAATTTGCCGTCAAAATATATGCCGATGAAGTTCATGAACTGCCTCATGTCCTCATCTCTTTCGTATGCGACAATGAGTCTTTCGCAGACAAATTCAAGTTGGTTTCTTATGTTCTCTGTCCGTGCGTCGACCTCACGTTTGTAGAAATAGAAGAAAACAACTGCAATTGTTGCCCACAGCAACCCCAGAATGGGGAAGAACTGCCGCCATTGGTAACTAAACCGTCTCTTTGAATCCATAACCGAATCCCAGTCGGGTAACTATGTTATTGCCGTAGGTACCTATTTTCTTGCGCAGTCTGGCAATATTGGTGTCGATGGTACGGTTTGTAACAACCACATCGCTGTCCCACACCACCTTGATGATTTCTTCTCTTGAATAAATCCTGTTTCGATGCGTAAGAAGGAAAAGAAGGATGTCAAATTCTGTTTTTGTGAGATTCACTTCATTGCCGTTCAGATAGCATAACTTCTCGTTGCGGTCAATTCTCAGGTTCTCAAAAGTGATGTCCGGTTCATATTCGGCATCAGGTAGCGCAGGCTGTGAATTGCGCTTGGGATTGCTTCTGCGCAGCACTGCCCTTACCCTTGCAAGCACTTCCGATATTACAAATGGTTTTGTAATGTAGTCATCCGCTCCTATATCCAGTCCCATAACAGTGTCATCCTCTCCGGATAGCGCGGAGCAGAAGATAAACGGGATATGCTCTATGGCGGAATTGGTGCGTACTCTGTTCGCGAAGTCAAAACCGCTGAGACGTTCCATCATGATATCCACTATCATCAGTGAATACTCAGACAGGTCAAGTGAGAGTGCCTCTTCGGCGCTGTAGCAGCAATCAACTTCGTAGCCCTCCTTCTCAAGGTTGAATTTGAGAATCTCGCAGAGTGCTTCCTCATCGTCAATCACCAGAATTTTTGTTCTCATTCGGGGTTGAGGTTGTGAGTGGAAAAATATTTTAGGGCGTAAAGTTACAAAACCTATGGGATGATTTTATAATAAAAAATGTTAACGGAAGTATTTCTGTGTTAGCTTCTGCGCAAAACCGCCCTGACTCTTGCCAGCACCTGTGATATTACGAAAGGTTTGGTGATATAGTCATCCGCTCCCTCTTCAAGCCCGTGCACGGTATTGTCCTCATCGGATAATGCTGAACAGAAGATGAAGGGAATATCCTCGGTGACCGGGTTTTCCCTTACCTTTTCGGCAAAGTCGAATCCGCTTAGGTGCTCCATCATTATGTCTACAATCATGAGATTGTACTGGGTTAGGTCAAGTTCAAGCGCATCTTCCGCACTATAGCAGCAATCAACTTCATAGCCCTCTCTTTCAAGATTGAATTTGAGAATCTCGCAGAGCGCTTCTTCATCGTCAATTACCAGAATCTTAGTTTTCATCAGTGGGTAGGTTAGTGTTCTATTATATATAATGTACGGGTGCAAAGGTACGACTCAAATTAATGGCATTCAGTTAAAATAAGTTAATGGCGTTTTGGGCGCTGAACCAATCTGTCCCTATAATGTTCTAAGTGTATAATTACTATATTTGCACTGTGTTTTTTCATGGTATTAGATTTAAGGTTAAAAATAAACGGACTGTCGAGATGACAGTCCGTTTGTTTTTTTCATATACACCTTAAATAATATAGGGAGCCTGTAACCGGGCTCCCTATATTATATCTGCAATCTTTCTTTGCTTACTTGGAGGTAAGGGTTGAGTAATCAGAGGAATATCTCAGCATCTGTGGGATATAATCTTCAGAATACGTTACGGTTATGTCGGTTATATTGCCGTTGGTGTCAACCACGGGGGTATAAACCGGGTTTACGAACCCGCGGTAGGGAGCTATGCTCAATGTGGCGTATCTGTCAAGGACCTCTTTATGGAGTTTCGGGTCAACTTTCACGGCATATTTTTCAACCAGCTTTGCGCCGGCATCATAATCGCCTTCACTCTTGATGCGTTGTATTTCGGCAAGTAGCTGTCCGAACAAATCGCGCAGGCCCTCATAATCTTTGATATTTACATATGTCTTGCCGTTGATATTGTCAAGGCTGACAATGTTTTTCTCAGCTCCTTTCTCAAGTACCCATTCAGAAATGAGCTTCCTGTTGCGCATATGAGCCTCTTCAACATCTTTGCCCGGTTCTATCCTCATCAGTTGGGTCATTAATCCGTTGAGGAGATATTTGTAGTACTGCGGCTTGTATGCTTCGGGATTGTCGATAAGCCCGAGCTCAACAAGTTTCGGGTCGGCGAGATAATACAGGGCGAAAAGGTCGGCTCGGGTTTCTTCAAGGGTCGAGCCGTGGGCTTTCAGTGCGTCAGGGTCTACTCCCGGGAGGAGTTTGCCGGATGCGTGGCCGAGGCATTCATGCAGGTCGGTGTGTAGGTTGTCCGTGATGAAAAGGTATTTGTCCATCATATCCCTCATAGCCGGGTCATTGACAAATTCCTCATTGAATCCGTTGCCATGCGATGCTTCGTCGTATGCCTGGGTTATATTTTCGATAGTGACGCTTTTAGAACCGTGTGCGGCACGGATCCAGTTCGAGTTAGGCAGGTTTATGCCTATAGGGGTCGCGGGATATGAATCCCCGGCAAGGATTGCGGCATTGATGACCTTTGCGGTAACTCCTTTCACCTCATCTTTGCGGAAACGGGGATCAACCGGAGAATTAGCTTCAAACCAATCCGCGTTAGAGCTTATCACTTCCGTGCGATGTGACGCGTCAAGATTCTTGAAATTAACGATTGATTCCCATGCGCCTGTCATTCCGAGAGGGTCGTCATAGCTTTCGATAAAACCGTTGATGAAGTCTACGCGTGAATCGGTGTCGCCAGTCCAAAGTATGGAGTACTCGTCAAAATCCTTAAGGTCGCCGGTTGTGTAGAACTTAATCAATGAATCGATAACGGCGCGCTGTTTGTCATTCTCGGCAAATTCAGCTGCCTTTTTTAGGTTTTCAACAATCTTTTCTATCGCCGGTGAATAAACGCCGCCGATTTTGTAAGTCTGCTCGACAATGTTTCCATTGGCGTCCTTCGCCACCCTTGTGTTCAGTCCGTGCATCACCGGTGTGGTGTCGGTAGTGTCTTTTCTTGCGGCATAGTATGCTTCCACCTCAGCCTGGGTCACTCCTTCATACAGGTTGTTGGCTGAAGTGAGAATCAAATCCTCCCCCTCCGCCTGGTTGACTTTCTTTGCCATGAAGCCGGGGTCGAACACCAGTTTTGTAAGGATTTCAATGTTGGCGGGCTTTTGTGCCGCAGGCAATAAAGCTGTTTGGGCGGTAAAGAAGTCCTGGGTAAATCCGGGGATGAATTTGTCCATCGAATAATGGTGATGTATGCCGTTGCCGAATTCAACCTGCTTGAGATATTTCTCAAAAGCCTTGAACTGGGTATCATTTTTGTCGCCTGAATAATTTTTGTAAATGTTTTCAAGCAGTGAGCGGAGTTCAAGATTATATTTGTTGTTCTGGTCCCAAAGGATGTCACGTCCGTGGAGCGCAGCCTCTGTAAGGTAATAAATCAATTTTTTCTGCTGCAAGGGTAGTTCTTCAAATCCCGGGACGCGGTATCTGAGTACCTCTATGTCAGCAAATCTGTCCACGACATAATTGAAATCGGTCTTGTCTGTAGCCATAGCTGAAGTGGTGACGGCGAGTGCCATTGCGGCTGTCGCCTTGATAAAAAATGAGTTCATATAATTTAATCTGGGTTATTCCACATAGAGTATTAATCCTTTCAGGTATTCGCCTTCCGGGTGGTATATGTTCACAGGGTGGTCGGCAGGCTGTGTGAGCTGGTGCAGGATGCGTACTTTGCGCCCTGTTTGCGCGCATGCCGAGAAAACGGCGAGGCGGAATTGCTCTCTGGTAATAGCCTGCGAACATGAGAAAGTGAAGATTATACCTCCGGGGGCTATTTTCTCAAGGGCTTTCGCATTAAGGCGCTGGTACCCCCTGAGTGCGTTTCTTATTGCGGAACGGTGCTTGGCAAAAGCAGGCGGATCAAGTACAATCAGGTCGAAATCCTCTTTCTCCAATGTGGAAAGATACTTGAATGCGTCCTCGGCAACCGCAATATGGCGCGTGTCTCCGGGAAAATTCAATTCAATGTTTGCCTCGGTGAGATGTACTGCTTTTTCAGAACTGTCTACCGAAACTACTTTTTCGGCACCGCCTCGCATTGCGTACACTGAAAAGCCGCCTGTGTAGCAGAACATATTCAGCACCTTCCTCCCGGAGCTGTATTTTTCCAGAAGTGACCGGTTGTCGCGCTGGTCTACGAAAAATCCGGTCTTTTGACCGCGCAGCCAGTCCACCCGGAATTTTAAACCGTTTTCTATTGCGATGTCAGTGTCGAATCCGCCGATGATATATTGGTTCTGCGGGTCGAGGCTTGCCTTGTAGGGGAGAGTGGTCTCAGATTTGTAGTAAACGTTTTTTATCCTGCCGTTTGCCAGTGAGGTCAGCGCCCGGGCGATGATATTTCTTGCAAAATGCATTCCCGGAGAATGTGCCTGCATCACTGCGGTATTGCCGTAGACATCCACCACGAGTCCGGGCAGGAAATCCCCCTCTCCATGCACCAGGCGGAACGCATTCTCGGGATTCTCGGTAAGTCCCAGAGTTGAGCGCAGGCTCCATGCGTTTTTAAGGCGGTTTTCATAAAAAAGCTCATCTATGGCATCTTCGCCGGAGCTTAGCATTCTCACGGCGATGCTGCCGATTTGGTAATGTCCCACTCCGAGCGATTTGCCGCTGCTGGACACCACACGCACTGTGTCGCCTTCCTCGATGCCTTCCGGCAGCGCCTCTATCGCACCGGAGAAAACCCACGGGTGGAACCTCTCGAGTGATTCCTCTTTACCACGTTTCAGTTTTATTGTCTTATATGTATCTGTCATTTTATTATCGCTCTGAATAAATCCATTCCATTCGCATATACAAGCAGGAGGAGAAGGAATGCCATGCCGGCATACTGGGCGTATTCCATCACTTTGTCACTCGGTTTTCTTCTGGTTACAACCTCATAAAGGAGGAACATGACATGGCCGCCGTCAAGTCCGGGAATCGGAATGATGTTCATGAATGCGAGGGCGACGCTCAAAAAGGCTGTTATCTGCCAGAAGCTGTACCAGTTCCATTTTTCGGGGAAAAGGTTGCCGATTGCTCCGAATCCGCCGATGCTTTTTGCGCCGTCTGAGGTGAAGACGTATTTCATGGAGCCGACATAGTTGCTCAAAGTGCCTGTGCCGATTTTCCAGCCCTGTGGCACTGATTCAAAGATGCCGTATTTCACAGCAACCGTAGGATAAATGTCGGTTATGGGAGCAAGTTGGAATCCGAGTTTGCCGGTCTCGGTAGGAGTAGCGTCGCTTTTGACCTCTTTGGCGTCGCGGGTGTGCCGTTTAGTGGTAGGGTTGGACGCCCGGGGGAGGAATGGGGGTGTTGGGG
>CAMWQE010000006.1 GCA_947176335.1 uncultured Porphyromonadaceae bacterium
CAGCACTCGCACCTGAAACGAGCGCGTCTACCATTCCGCCACCTGGGCTTTTGCGGTGCAAATTTAGTGCTTTATTTCGATTTGTGCAAGTAATATGCTTCAATTCGGCACAAATCGGCATCAAACCGGCGAAATTAAAAAATAATATGTATCTTTGCAGCACAGAGGTTCGCCGAGGCATTCGTGCCGGAGCGATAAAAGGGAACCGGGTGAGAATCCCGGACAGTCCCGCTGCGGTAATTTCCGTTCAGGCACTGCCATTATGCCACTGGAGGGCGACATAGCTCTACCGGGAAGGCGGCAGAGAGCCGGAATAAGTCCGAAGACCTGCCTCACACATATTAATGTCATTACTTCCGAGGATGAGTAAGCATAATTTTCCGGCACCGTTGGCGGTGCTTTGCATAGCTTGTTGCGCTACGCTGTTGCCCCTTGGGGCTGCAGCGCAAAAGCCGCTTGAAAAGGATACTCTCGCCAGAGTTCGCAATATCTCTACTGTCACCGTCACCGGCAGGCAGAACCGCACGGCAACCTCCGCTGCGCCGCTTTTCAATCTCGGTGCGGACAAAATCAACCGTTTTTCAATCACAGATGTCGGCAATGCCGTGAAGCGGCTGCCGGGAGTGAACCTGCGAGACTATGGTGGTGCGGGGGGACTCAAAACGGTTTCTGTGCGCGGTCTCGGCGCGGCGCACACCGCCGTGGTGTATGACGGAGTGACCCTGAGCGATGCGCGCAATGGCGAAATTGACCTGTCGCGCTATTCTATTGACAACCTTAGCAATATAACCTTGAGGGTAGGGGACAACGACGATATTTTCCAGCCTGCGCGTTCCTCCGCTTCTGCCGCATCCCTCTTTTTTACCACCGCCCCGGCTACCGGCGATGATTCCCTGCACCTCACGGCAAAAGCCCGTGCCGGCTCATTCGGCTATGCCAGCCCATATATTAAGGTGACAAAAGGTTTCGGGGAGAAGTGGGCGGCAAATATTTCAGCAGATTTCATGCGTGCCGACAACCGTTACCCATTCAGGCTGCGGAACGGCAACACCTATACTATAGAACACCGCAAGAACAGTAAAGCGCGTGCGCTTAACACCGAGGCAAACATCACTTTTGCCCCACGCGCCGGCAGTTCGCTCACAACCAAGCTGTATTATTACGACAGCCGCAGGCAGCTGCCCGGGCCGGTCATCTATTATAATGACGAGAACCGGGAGAAGCTAACCGAGCGCACTGCATTCTGGCAGTCAACCTACCGCATGAGTTTTTCTCCTACAGTGGCTTTTCAGGCAAACGCCAAGTTCAACTGGGATGCCTCGCTCTACTCCGACGTAAACGGCAAATATCCCGGAGGAAAGCTCAACCAGAACTACTACCAGAGGGAGGCGTACGCTTCCGCCGTCGCGCTGTGGACTCCGCTTCAAGGATGGTCGCTCACCTACGCCGCCGACTATGCTTACAATAGCTTGTCGAGCAACCTCCCGACAGAAAACCACCCGTGGCGAAATTCAGTGCTCCAGAGCCTCGGAGCGCGGTGGAAAAACAGGCATCTGACCGTGACGGCAAGGGCACTCGGCTCGATATACCGCAATGGTTCGCGCAGCGGTGATGCCGCCCAAAATGCTACCCGCCTCAGCCCTTCGGCAAGCCTGAGCTACCGCCCCATTGCGGGTAGAAACCTCTTCCTGAGGCTCTCCTACAAGAGCATATTCCGTATGCCAACCTTCAACGAGTGCTATTTCTACCATTACGGAAGCCCTGACGTCAAGCCTGAAAATACCGACCAGTTCAATGCCGGTGTGACATGGCAATGGTCTCCGGCAGCATGGCTCAACTCACTGACCCTTACCGGAGATGCATACATCAGCAATGTAAAGGACAAGATTGTTGCCGTGCCCTACAATATGTTTATATGGACAGTGGTGAATCTCGGCAAGGTGCGTGGCAGGGGTGCCGACCTCACCCTGTCAGCCGACTTTGTGCCGTCCAAAGGCCATTCTGTCCTGTTCGCTGCTAATTACAGCTACCAGCGCATGGAGCCGAGGACCAATCCCGGCTCTGCCGACTATGGCAAGCAGGTGGCGTATGTGCCCCGCCACAGCGGTGGAGCATCGCTGAGCTACGAGAATCCGTGGGTAAATATCGCTGCTAATTTCACCGCGACATCAGCGCGCTTCACATCCAATGAAAACCTGCCGCAGACACGCCTTGGCGGCTATGCCGACACAGGTGCGGCGATATACCGTCCTTTCAGGCTGGGTCGGTACACTATTGAAGGACGGTTCGACATCCTGAATATTTTCAACAGGCAATATGAAGTAATTGCCCGATACCCTATGCCCGGACGCTCTTTCCGCGCAACAGTAAAATTTGAATTTTAAAACACTAAAACAGTATTATTGTTATGACAAATCATTTCCGCACTCTCGGCGCTATTGCGCTTGTGATTGCCTCTCTCACCTCCTGTAATGAGAATGACGGTCCCGACGGACCGGTAATCGATCCGGTTGAAACCACCACCGGTGCTATAATCATCAACCAGGGAGTCTATAATGCCAATATAGCAGGTTCGCTCACTTACATTGACTTTGTTACTCAACAAGCTGACCAGAAAGTGTTTGAAAACGCAAACGGCACCACTGTACTGGGAGATACTCCGCAGAGCGTGTTTGTTTACGGGTCGAAAATGTATGTGGCTCTCTACGGCAGTAACCTGATCCGCGTCCTTGACGTGAAGAATTTCAAGGAAATAAAGAGGATTACCCCCACTGCGAGCACCGGCACCCAGCCCCGCTACTTTGCTGCGGACGGCAAGAAAGTATATGTGACCATGTTTGACGGATATGTCGCGCGAATCGACACCACTTCGCTTGAGATTGATGCAAGCGTGAAGGTCGGTCCGAATCCTGACGGCATCGCTGTTTGCAACGGCTATGTGTACGCCGCGAACTCGGACGGAATGAACTATATGGAGAATTATGCCAACGGAAATACAGTAAGCAAGATAGATATTGCCACATTCACCGAGAAGCAGAAAATAAATGTGGGTATGAACCCCGGGGCAATGGCGGCGACTGAAAGCGATGTTTTTGTCATTGTCCGTGGCAATTACGGCGCGATTCCCTCTATGCTCAAGAAAATAAACTCAGACGGCTCTCTGGAGGAAATCGGCACCGCTACCTACGTAAGCGCTACCCGAAACCAGGTGCTTTATGTCCATGCTCCTTACGGTCAGCCCCTTGGGGCAGTTTCGTGCTATACTCCCCGCGATGGCTCAATCCAGTCCATCACCCTCTCTTCTCCGGTAGAATTTCCTGCGGCATTTGAGGCAGATGAGGTATCGAAGACAATTATTATTACCGGATATAAGACCAATGCCGGTGTAGCCGATTATATGTCTGTCGGATTTGCCAATCTCTATGACAACACCGGTAAACTAATCAAGACTTACGCAACAGGACACAATCCATGTGGCATCACATTCAAAACACTTCTGCAGTGATTCGCTTTAAAGCGTTTCTACATACCGCCGCCATGGTTATGCTCCTCCTTCCGTGCGCTTGCACGGGAGGAGCGGCAGACGGCGATTCCGGCGGCGGTGACACTCTCGCCCTGTCTTACGCCAAGGAGCTGACAATCACCCGGCAGGACGGGTATTCGGTTGCGACAATCCGCAATCCGTGGGACACTACCGCTGTCCTCGCAAAATATATCCTTGCACCTGATTCCGTACCGGCTGAAAAACTCCCGAAAGGCACGGTTATCCGGGTGCCGTTGAAAAACTCGCTCGTTTACTCCGCGGTGCATATTGGGCTGATAGACGAGCTCGGTGCGGATTCGGCTATAGCCGGAGTGTGTGATGCCCGCTTTATCAACCTTGACAAAATCAAATTGCGCATAGCGGCAAAAACAATTGCCGACTGCGGCAACAGCATGTCTCCGGACATTGAGAAAATTATGCATCTTTCTCCGGACGCAATTCTCCTCTCGCCTTACGAAAACAGCACCACAAACGCACGCCTTGAGTCGCTCGGCATCCCTATCGTGCAATGTGCCGACTATATGGAAAGCTCGCCGCTTGCTCGTGCGGAGTGGATGAAATTTTTCGGGCTTCTTTATGGCTCTGAGCATAAAGCTGATTCGCTTTTCAGGGCAACCGAGAGCGAATACCTTGCATTGAAAAAACAGACGGAGGGATGCGAAACACGCCCGTCCGTGATTTTTGACGGAATTTACGGCTCACAGTGGTATGTGCCCGGTAGACACTCCACCGCAGCTACCTATATTCGCGACGCAGGAGGCACAAATCCCTTTGACCGCTATGATAATCCGGGAAGCGTTGCTCTTTCTCCCGAGCAGGTGCTCATGCAGGCGCATGATGCCGATTACTGGCTTGTGCGCTATGCAACCACCGCTCCGCTTACCCGTGCGGCGCACCTGAAAGGGAACAGCATCTACCCGCAGTTTGACGCGGCGAAAAAAAACAATATCTTTGCATGCAACACCGTTGAAATTCCTCTGTTTGACGAGACTCCTTTTCATCCGCAGTGGTTTCTCGCCGATTTGGTATCAATCCTTCATCCGGAGCTTGGCGTAAATCCTGAGCGCCGATATTTCAGCCGCTTGTGAAATTCATATTTCTGATTATTGCAGTAATCCTGCTCGGCGTAGCGAACTTGTTCATCGGCAGCGTGAATATTCCCGCTGCTGATGTCCTCTCCATACTCACCGGTGGGCAAAGTGCCGTTCCGGCATACGAGTTTATTGTTCTCCAGAGCCGTTTGCCGCAGGCAATTACCGCGATAATTGCCGGTGCAGGGCTCTCTGCGGCAGGACTGTTGCTACAGACAGCATTCCACAATCCTCTCGCGTCCCCCTCGCTTCTCGGCATCACATCCGGTGCGAGCCTCGGTGTGGCGCTTGTGACCCTCCTAACGGGTGGTACCGTAGTTGCAGCGGGAATCTCTTTTGGCGGATACATAGCAGTCATGGCTGCTGCTTTTGCCGGTAGCCTCGGGGTGATGGCGCTGCTGCTGTTATTGTCTTCATGGCTCAAAAATGATCTTCTGCTGCTTATTACCGGTGTGCTTCTCGGCTACCTTGTATCATCTGTCATAACCCTCCTTAACTATCAGGCATCAGCAGACGGAATCCAAAGCTATGTGATGTGGGGAATGGGAACATTTGCCGGAGTGCCCGCAAGCCATATCCTGCTGTTTGCTGCAATTACTGCAATAGGGCTTATACTTGCAATCATGCTTGTAAAGCCGCTGAATATCATTCAGCTCGGCAGCTCCTATGCCAGAAATCTGGGAGTGAATCTCACTGCGATGCGAAACGTGCTGCTGGCAAGTACAGGAATACTGACCGCCGCTGTGACAGCATATTGCGGACCGGTTTCATTCATCGGTCTTGCAGTGCCGCATATAGCGCGCATGATTTGGACTACCGGCGACCACAGGATACTCATGCCGGCAACAATACTTACAGGGTGCGCTGTGGCGCTTGCCTGCAACCTTCTTTGCGTCCTTCCCTCCGACACAATCCTTCCTCTCAACGCCGTCACTCCTCTCATCGGAGTGCCCGTCATTATATATGTGATACTTTCCCGCCGTAAATAAATCTTTTGCAAGCTGCTTTTCGTTTTCGGGGTTCCTATGGTTTTAAAGAGTGGGAATAGGTTTGGCATGTACAGAAGTCTTGATTTTTTTTGCTAATTTCGTGCTCATAAACCAATTTTTGATGCAATGCTGAAAAAAATATATATTGCTGCGGTTCTCGCTGCAATCTCTTTGCCGGTCACCGCGGACAATCTGGTGATACTCCATACAAATGATACTCATAGCGCGATAGACCCGCAGAAAGATGGTACAGGCGGTATCCTGCGCCGTAAGGTGGTGGTTGACAGCGTGCGGCGTGCAAATGAAAATGTCCTTGTTGTCGATGCCGGTGATGCTGTTCAGGGCACACTTTACTATACTTTGTTCAACGGGGAGGTCGAGCGCAAGCTGATGAATGCCATAGGCTACGATATCATGATTCTCGGCAACCATGAGTTTGACTCAGGAATGGAGGTGCTCCATGATTATGTGAGCAAGAGCAATGCCCGGTGGATGTCGACAAACTACGACATGAGGGAGACGGCTCTGGATTCACTCTTCGTGCCATATATAATAAAGGAGTATGGGGGCAGGAAAATTGCCTTTATCGGCATAAACCTTAATCCGGACGGTATGATTTCAGCGGCAAATTCCGTAGGGGTGAAGTATATCGACGGCATAAAGGCGGCAAACGCAACAGCATGGCATTTGAAGCATAATGAAAGGGCGGACATGGTGATAGCCGTGACGCATATAGGCTACGCTTCGGGCGACAAACCTGTTGACCTTGACCTTGTTGCCGCATCGGAGGATATTGATATTGTGATTGGAGGCCACAGCCACACCAAAGTAGAGCCGGGAGCGGAAAAAAGCCCGGCTTGGATGGTTGCAAATGCGCTTGGTGACAGCGTGCTTGTGGCGCAGACCGGTTCTTTGGGACGATATGTAGGTGAGATAGATATAGACCTTGACAATATGAAGCCAGGTTATCGTCTTATTCCTGTGAACTCACGCTTGGATGCGGCAATAGATCCCGAATTTGCGGCAATACTTGAGCCGTATCGCCACGATGTCGATTCAATCCTCGGCATTAAGATAGGCAAGGCGGCGCAACCGTTGACTAAGGCGGATTTCAGTCTGGTGAACCTTGTGTCAGACATGATAGGCTACATAGGTGGCAAACTTAACGGCGCACCGGTAGATATGGCTGTGATGAACAAGGGAGGAATCAGGTGTGACCTTCCGGCAGGAGACATAACCCGTGGAATTATAATGCAGATGATGCCGTTTGACAACAGGGTAGTGGTGCTTGATATCACAGGAAGAGACCTCGCTGAGGGATTTGACGTCATGGCAGGGCGCTTCGGCGACGGCATCAGCGGCGCATATGCGGAATATGACCCTGAAACCCTGCAATGTACCCGCATACTTGTCGGCGGCAATGAGATTGACCCTGAAAAGATTTACAGGATAGCCACAATAGACTATCTTGCTACGGGAGGGGATTATATGAAGTCGTTCAAGAACGGCGTGGAAAAGGCAAGGAGCAAGAATATACTTTACGACGACATAATGGATTACCTTGCCAAAGGTCCTCTTAAAGGAAAGAAAATCAAGGCGGATACTAAATTGAGAATGGTACAGAAACAATAAAACAACTATGCAGTTCAAGAAGATACTTTCAGCAATAATAGTAATATTTTTCCTGAGTGCCCCGGCATTCATCGCTCCTGCTTACACTCCGGACATTGCAGGACGCAAAAAGCCTGCTCTTGTCAGTGGCAAAGCGGCTGCGGAGTGGGCGGATTCAGTAATGTCCGCGATGACACTGCGGCAGAAGGTGGGACAGTTGTTTGTCCCCCGTCTTGACGTGTTTGACAATCCGGCAGGACATGCGGCATTGAAAAAGATGGTGACAACCGGTGACGTGGGAGGTTTCCTGCTTGGCAAGGGAACGGTTGCCGGCTATGCGTCATTGATAAATGAGGCGCAGGCTGTTGCAAAGATTCCGCTGATGGTTACTCTTGACGGTGAATGGGGTCTTGCCATGCGCCTTACCGATGCGCCCAGATTCCCTTACAGCATGGGACTTGGTGCGATTTCCGACCCTCAGCTACTCTATGATTACGGCAAAGAGGTTGCGAGGGAATGCCGCGAAGTAGGCATCGCAGTAAATTTCGCTCCGGTGCTGGATGTCAATTCAAATCCGGCGAATCCTGTTATCGGTTACCGTTCTTTCGGAGAGAATCCCCAGAGGGTTGCCGCTCTCGGTGCCGCATATTCACGCGGACTTGAGGATGGCGGTGTGCTTGCTGTTGGCAAGCATTTTCCCGGTCATGGAGACACCTCGGTTGACAGCCATAAAGCGCTTCCAACTGTGGACCATACCTCCGAAACCCTCCGGAGCGTCGACCTTGTGCCTTTCCGCGAGTTTATAAACCAAGGGAACGGCGGCATAATGGTCGGTCACCTTAAAGTGCCTTCGCTTGATGCCTCCGGAACTCCCGCTTCACTATCGGCTAAAATCACTACTGATTTGCTTAAAAAGCAGATGGGATTTGAGGGTCTCGTGTTTACCGATGCCCTTGCGATGAAAGGCGCTGTTGCAAAAGCAGGGGAGAACAATTGCGTTGCTGCGCTGAAAGCGGGTGCGGATATTTTGCTCGGAAGCGGTGCGCCTTATACCGATATAGATGCTGTTGTTGCTGCGGTGAAGTCTGGTGCGGTGTCAGAAAGCAGGGTAGATGAGAGTTGCCGCAAAATGTTGATGGCAAAATATCAGCTCGGTCTGTCGCATAAGCCGCATAATTCCACGCAGGGTGTAGCCAAGAGGGTTAATTCGGTAAGTGCCACCGCTGTAAACGAGCGTCTTGCTCAGGGATGCATCACCATTGTGCGCGATAACGGAAATCTTATTCCGGTCGGTGATCTCAGCAAAAGGGAGATTGCTGTTGTGAGCATCGGCGCTCCGAAATCAAATGAGTTTGCGTCCTATTGCAGCAAATATGCCAAAGTAAGCGAGTATTCCATAGCTCAGGGTGGACCGACACAGGCGCAGCTCACAGAAATTTCCAAAGCCGATTTGGTTATTATAGGTGTGTTTTCTAATTCGGCATGGGCTGCACAGGCTTTCTCGTCGCTTGCGTCTTTGAAATCATCAATCGGTGTGATTTTCGTGAATCCTTATAAAATGGCGGCTTTGAAAACCGGCATAGCGAAAGTCGGGGCTTTTGTTGCTGCATACGATGATACTCCGGCACTGCGCAAAGCTGCTGCACAGGCTGTTTTCGGAGGAATAAAAGTTACAGGACGTTTCCCCGTGAATGTCAATGGTGTGGCACGCGAAGGGGATGGAGTCAGCATTGAGAAAAGCCGTTTGGGATACACTACCCCAATTGCCGCAGGTTTCGGAAGCGAGCTGGAGAAGCGCATTGATTCAGTGGCGTCCGCTTGCCTTGCAGCAGGGGCTTTTCCCGGATGTCAGGTATTGGTGGCACGAAACGGCGATGTGGTGCTTGAAAAAAGTTATGGTAAACTTGAGCGTGGAGGCACCGCGGGTGTTACAGACAATACCCTGTATGACATAGCCTCGATGACAAAGGCAACCGCTACTGCCGCCGGAATAATGGCTGCTTATGACGAAGGGCTTTTCAAGCTGAATGACAAGGTGTCGAAATATGTTCCGGGATTGAAAGGGACTGACAAGGAAAATATCACGGTGAGCCAGTTGCTGTACCATGAGAGCGGTATGCCTGCGACTCTCAATATGAACAAGGTGATGATGGATGAGTCCACCTACTCCGGCGCATTGACAAGCAGCCGTGCGCGTGCTCCATATACTGTGAAAGTCGCCCCCGGGGTTTATGCCCATTCATCGGCGAAAAAACGCACTGACATACTCTCGACCAAGCCTGACGAAAAGCATGATATCGAGATGGCAAAAGGGATGTATGTAGGCATGGATACACGCGACACAATCATGAACCGCATCTATAATGCTAAATTGAGACCTTCTAAAAAGTATCTTTACAGCTGTCTTAATTTCTGCCTGCTCAGGGAAATGGAGGAGAATCTCACAGGAGTTGACCATGACCAGTGGGTAGATACTGAGATTTTTGCCCCGATTGGTGCGTACAACACATGTTTCCGCCCCCTTGAAAGCCATGATGCCGCTACGATTGCGCCTACAGAGCATGACAGCTTCCTGCGAAACCAGACGATAAGAGGATATGTGCATGACGAACTTGCCGCTTTCAGCGGAGGAGTGCAGGGCAACGCAGGGCTTTTCTCAACAGCGGGTGACATAGCGAAATACTCCCAGATGCTGCTGCAAGGCGGTACATACGGACCGGAACAGGTGCTGACGCCGGAAACAATAAAACTTTTCACCACCAGCCGTGGCAACAGCGGGCGCAGGGCGCTTGCATTTGACCTTGCCTGCGGGCTGAGGAGCCTTGACGGCACAGGGACGGATGCTGACACTTACGGGCACACCGGTTTTACCGGTACCTGTTTCTGGATTGACCCTCAGGAAAAAATCATTTTCATCTTCCTGAGCAACAGGGTGAATCCGTCACGCAGCAACAGCGCTTTTTCAAACACCAATCCCCGCGGGGAGATGCTTCGCGCCGTCTATTCGACGATGCGCTAACCTGTTCTTTGGCAAATTCTACCATTTTTGCAGGGTAGGGAGGGTAATTCACCTGTAGATGCTATTTTTGCAGCATGAACCATTATATAATTGACAGTGTGGATGCGTACAACAAATTGTACGGACTCACTACATACCACCCGCTTGTTGCCGCGGTAGATTTGAAAGAGGCTAAAAATCCGGTGCCCAACGGGCTGTACGACTACAGGAACATGTATGCTCTGTTCCTGAAGAAAGGCACACAGTGCGTTGTGAAATACGGAAGGCAGATTTATGATTATCAGGAGGGTTCGGTAGTGTCTTTCTCCCCCGGTCAGAAAGTTGAGGTGGTCGGGGATAACGTGGAGTTTCAACCCGATGTTCTCGGTGTGCTTTTCCATGCCGATATAATGTTTGGCACTCCTCTTGCCGACAAGATAAGGAAATACAGCTTTTTCGATTACTCCCAGATGGAGGCGCTCCACTTGTCGGAGCAGGAGAAAGCGCTGTTCATAGACTGTTACAATAAGCTCCGTGATGAAGTTGAACGCCCCATTGACCGCCATTCGGCAGATTTGCTGAGCGCGAATATCCAGCTGATGCTTGAATACATCTTCCGGTTTTACGACAGGCAGTTTATCACCCGCCACAAGGCGAACAGCGGTGTGGTCGCCGAATTTGAGAGGGCGTTGCAGGATTATTTCTCCGACGGTGAGAACCGCGGCGGGTTGCCTACGGTAGCGCATTTCGCTGACAAGGCTTGCCTGAGTGCGGGCTATTTCGGCGACCTTATAAAAAAGGAGACCGGAGTCACGGCGCAGGAACTTATTTCCAAGCATATAGTAAACGTGGCAAAACAGCTGCTCGCAACCGGCACAGATGACATTTCTCTAATTGCCTACGATTTGGGATTTCAGTACCCGCAGCATTTCACAAGGCTCTTCAAGCGTGTCACCGGGCTCAGCCCGAGCGCTTATCGGCAGACATTAAGGAACTGAAAAAAAGCAGCGATGCGTCCCCGCGTCGCTGCCTTTGTATTGAGTATGAAAAAGTTATGTAGTAATTATCTTCCTACGGTGAGATTGGATGTGTTCAGGCTTCCTGCAGAGTGTTTTGATAAGGACGCTTTCATGCATTTGCCTGCGAGCTTGAGTGACGCTGCAGAAGAGGATTCACCTTTGATGTTTATGGCATCGATTCCCGAAACCAAGATAGATGCCGCTGATGATGACTCGACTTCAAGCTCGTTGACCTTGCAAGCCGCAATTTTTGCTGATGCGGCGGATGAGGCTTCGATGTCAAGGTCGGAACATTTGATTGACTGGGCGGAAAAAGATGCTGCGCTTGACACCTCTATGTCAATATTCCTTCCCGGGAGCGTAAGATCTCCGATGATTTTTATGGACCCGGCGGAGGACGCGTCAAAATTAATCACCACCGGAGCTGTAACCAGCACTTTTACCTGATTCTGGTTTTTCTGCTTTCTGCGGATGGAGTTTTTGTAAGACGCGGTAAGTTGTCCGTTTGTCACCTTGACATTGAGTTTGTCCTTGAGGTCCTCCGGAGTCACTACAGTTACCGAGGTAGTGGTTCCCTGTGTGTACTCCACGCAGATAGCCTCTGAAGTTTCGATAGAGGTGACTGATTTAGCGGGGACGTTGTACTTGACAAGCCGGGGCTGTGCGGCGAAGAGTGTTGCCGCTGAGGAGATGAGGAGAAGAGCAAGCAAAGTTTTTTTCATAATTCAATCGGTTTTTACTCATTAGACGCGAATTTTGAGAATAATGTTACATCGGGCTCGAAAATTTAAAGAATTTTAGTAATTTAGCCCAAAATCGGAATCATGAAACAGTTATTGCTAATAATTCTTGCAGTTTGGTGCGCAAGCGCAGCTGCTGCACCTATTGACAGTCTTGCATATAGAGTGACCGAGGGCACATCTGCCGGAAGGATAATTTTTAAAGAGGTGCCTGCAGACAGTGACTTCTTTGAAATAAAGGCTGACGGCGGCAAAGTGCTTATAGAGGGAAATAATCCGGTGAGCCTTGCCACCGGATTGAACTGGTATCTCAAATATGTTGCCGGAATCCATATTTCATGGAACAATCTCACCCAAAAGCTGCCTGATGTGCTCCCGTTGCCGGAAGCGGCAATACGCAGGGAGGCGAATGTGGCACGCAGGTATTACCTTAACTATTGCACCTTCTCCTACTCGATGGCTTTCTGGGATGAGGAGCGGTGGATGAAAGAGATTGACTGGATGGCACTCCACGGCATCAATATGCCTCTGAGCCTTACCGGGATAGAGACTGTATGGCGCAACCTGTTGCGTCGCCTCGGCTATAGCGACAAGGAGATTGGCGAATTCATAAGCGGACCCGGATACTTTGCATGGTGGCAGATGAACAACCTTGAAGGGTGGGGCGGCCCTCTGCCGGCTGAATGGTATGACAATCAGGAGAAATTGCAGAAAAAGATAGTGGAGCGGATGCAATCGCTCGGCATTGCCCCGGTGCTTCCCGGCTACGCAGGGATGGTGCCGAGAAACATCGGTGACAAGTTAGGTTACAAGGTGGATGACCCCGGGCTGTGGTGCGGTTTCCCGCGTCCCGCTTTCCTGTCCCCTTCCGATGAGCATTTTGACAGCATTGCAGACCTTTATTATGAGGAGCTCGCAAAGATTTACGGCACCTCGCCTTATTACAGCATGGATCCCTTCCATGAAGGTGGAAGCACGCAGGGAGTGGACCTCGGAGCGGCAGGCGCAAAGCTGATGGGAGCGATGAAGCGCGCCAACCCGGATGCAAAGTGGGTGATTCAGAGCTGGCAGAGAAACCCGATGCCGGCGATGACCGACACTCTTGATGCCGGAGAACTCGTTATCCTTGACCTTTACAGCGAGAAAGTACCTAAATGGAAGCGTAACGGCGGCTATGGCAAGCATGATTGGGTCTACTGCATGTTGCTCAACTTTGGCGGCAATGTAGGATTGCACGGCAGGATGAACAGCCTTGTTGACGGATATTATGAGGCTCTCGGCAGCGAATATGGCAAAAAGCTTACCGGAGCGGGCTCCACTCCGGAGGGGATAGAGAATAATCCGGTGATGTTCGAGCTTGTGTACGAACTCCCTTGGCGTGACGAATTCAAGGCGGGGGATTGGCTTAAAGAATATGAGAAGGCACGCTACGGGCTTGATACCGTTCCCGCCGGAATAGAGGAGGCGTGGAATGCGCTATACTCCACTGTTTACAATGCTCCGGTAGATTACCGTGGAGAGGGAACTGTAGAATCGCTTTTCTGCGCACGACCGCGCTGGGATGCGAAAAGTGCGTCCACATGGGGCTCATCACTCCTTTTCTATGATGCGGACAGCACAGCAAAAGCAGCATCTTTGCTTGAACAGCATTCCGGCAACTCCAATTACGAATACGACCTCATAGATGTGCGCCGTCAGGCTAATGCAGATCGAGGCAACCGGCTTCTACGCAAAATGGCTTCATTGAAAGATGCCGGCGAAATGGATTCTCTTGCCGCTCTGAGCGATGAGTTCCTCTCACTTATATTGCAGCAGGACTCCCTTCTGAGCCTGCGTCCCGAAACCCGCGTTGATACCTGGCTCGATGCTGCCGCCAAGCTTGCCGGTGATGATAAGGAGGCGCGTGAGCTGTACCGGCGCAATGCGGCAATGCAGATTACCGTGTGGGGCGACAGTGTCGCCGCAAACCGTGGAGGATTGCATGACTATTCGCACAGGGAATGGGGCGGAATCCTGCGGGAACTATACTATGAACGCTGGAAAGCCTTCTTTGACAGCGAACTGCGAGGTGCTCCCGCCCCTGATTTCTACCGGATGGAATGCGAATGGGTTGACCGCCGGAGCAAAGAATAATCAGATCTTCCTCTTAGGCTGCCCAGCAAACTTGTATTGCACATGCAGCAACCCGTATCGCGGCAGCACATTTGTCCATGTTTCGGTACGCCCCTGCGCATTAACATTATAGGTGACATTGCTCAATTGGTGGAGCAAATCGAAGCCGTCTAACATAAATACCCAGCGACCATTTTTGGGAGCATAGCTTAGACGTGCATTCCATACCACATCGGTGGTGTTGAGTTCGGAATAGGCATATCCGCGGCGAGTGTACAGGTTGAGGTCGGTTGCTATGCTGAAATTATATGGAAGAACAAAGTTGCCGTTGATTCCATATTGTGCTGTGGTTGCAGAAAAATCGTTGAATCCTTTGCGGTTTCCACGTGTGTCACGCCATTCAACGAGTGCCCTGAGCCCGATGCTATGCTTGCCGAGCCGCCAGTTCATACGCAGGTCTTCGGATAGCACAAGGTTTTT
Organism: uncultured Porphyromonadaceae bacterium; assembly: GCA_947176335.1. Taxonomy (GTDB): domain Bacteria; phylum Bacteroidota; class Bacteroidia; order Bacteroidales; family Muribaculaceae; genus Paramuribaculum. The sequence continues at coordinate 14,585 of CAMWQE010000006.1, forward strand.
GATTATGCTCTTTGTGAAGTACTCACTGTCTGTTGCAGTAAGATCCGCATTGTGCCCGTAGGTGATGCGCGATGTCGTTATTATGTCAAACTGGTCGATAGTGCCGAATGCCTTGTAAAACTGCTCATGCAAGCGGGCATACCAATTGCCGTTCACATTCTGCATCATATATGTACGCACACCGGTCTGGCTGTTGAAACTGTATGCTGTAGCCAGTGCATCCTGTGTGAAGGAGTATGCAAGTGAAAGATAATTGCTCCATGTATGGCGCTGGAAAGAATTATGCGTCCAACCGAGTGTAAAATCGTTTTGGGAGGAATTTTTTAAGTTTTTGGCACCAAAGTATATATTTAGCGGGTCACGAGTGTCTGTTATTGTTACGAGGCGGTCAAGTGGCACTAACTTGACATTGCGGTCAAATTTGAGTTGCAGTATGTTTTTACCTTTAGTATAATTGATGAAGGTGCTGTAAAACCAAAGCTTGAACGAATTGTCTTTGATATATTGGTTATTGTCAGCCTGCCGGTAATCAAGGGATCGCCATAGATATTCGACCACCGGCTTTACTGTAAGCATCAGTTCCCCTCCGGATGCGAATTTCTTATTATAAGTGAGGTTGAATTGCATGTATGCATCATGGGAACGCATGGTGGACATATGGGACTGCCCGTTGTCAAGTGCCGACTGATAGTCAGCAGGGAGACTTCCGAATATTCCGGCGTCACTCAGACGGTCAAGGCGGTAGAAATAGGAGTCTTTGGTGGAGGATTTATGGAAATAATAACATGAAAGAAGCATGGAGAGCTCTCCGCTTGGAATGAAAGTATACGAGAATCCAGTCTTGAAGTTGAAATCATGGTTTGGATGATTGCGTGTGTAACTGTAGAAAGCGGAACGGGTATTCTCGCGATTATAATTTATATCGTAGCGGTCAAATCCGAAAGTATTGCTGCGGTCATAGTCAAGAGATACTGAGGAACTGAACAAATCCGGGGTAGAAGGTACCTTTGTGTCAAACTGCACTCCGCCGCTTACAGACATGGAATTGTCGGATAGAAAGGATTGCGTAAGTGTGCTGTTTAGGGTTATGTCGGCAAAAGAAGTTGTTTCTCCTGAATAGATAGCCTCGAGCATTTTCAAGGTAAGATCGGTGAGTTCACTATTGAAAGCCGCCGACATGGAACGCCCTGTCTGATTACGGTTGCTGTAGTTGAATTTGTTTGTAATCCCGATATATTTGTTTTTCGGGCGTAGTTGCAGTGTATTGCTGCTGTTGACCGTCAGGTTATGTGACAACGCTTTATCAAAACTGTTTTCATAGGTGTCGCCGTCGATAAGGTAATTGGTCTGGTTTATTACAGCCCGGTAGTTGTTGCGCACATGGCTTACAGTGGTAGTGCCTGAAAAATCCCATTCATTGTCCGGATTTACCGACTTGACATTGTAGGACAGTCCCGCCATTTTGGTGCGGAAGTCTCCCGGGTTGTTGGTCGCCGTGTATTGGTCATTTTGCCCGGGCTGTCTGCTGTCATTTAGATTGTTGACATTTGCGATGAGGGCAAGGCGTGAGCGTGAGGTGTACCACATGCCGAACATACGCCCGAGATACCTTGATGCGGTTCCGGCACCAGCCTCTATGTTCCCCACAAATCCCGACATATAGTCGCGTTTGAGTGTTACATCCATCACATACTGGCTATCGCCAAGATTACGACCTGCAAGTTTACTCTTTTCACTAATCTTATCATATACCGATACATTCTTGACTGTATATGATGCAAGGTTGTTGAGCATCAGTTGCTTGTTGCTGTTGAAAAAATCACTTCCGTTTAGCAGCAGGCTTTCCACATACTTGCCGTTGACATATATTTCTCCGCCATCGCGGATTTCTACTCCCGGTAGTTGCTTGACGAGAGCATCGAGCATTGTACCCTCCGGAAGCACGAATGCATCGGCATTGTACACCATAGTGTCCCCTTTGGCATAAAATTTCACTTTTGATGCCCTGACCACTACTTCTCCAAGTTCTTTCCCTTGCCGCTGAAACACCAAATTGTCAAGTTCGATATTAATGTCACGGTTACTGCGTTTTTTGATTGTTACTGTGCGTGTAATATCCTCGTAGTCGGGAGACTGGGCAGTAAGAATATATTCGGCATCCTCGTTTGGTACGGAAAATGTCAGTTGGGTTGTCATTATTGTCATACCAATACCATTGCGTATGTATGATGTCTTGAGCTTTCCATGAATAGTGTCATTTCCGTGTGAGGTTACAAGCCATCCTTTGAAATCCCGGATTGCCTCTCCCGTAAACTCTTTTTTAGCCGACACTGATACGATAAGGTCTTTTGCATCAATTTGTCCACAGACAATAATAACTGCTATTAGATAAAATATCAATCGTTTTCGCTTGACTGGTTCTATTGCGGCGCTTGCAAGAAGTAGAAGTCTTTTCATGATAAAATCGGGTGATAGTGAATAACTTTGGTTTATCTGCTGCAAAGTTATTACGTCGAATCATGAGTTTCCGCTGCAATTCAAGCGGAAATTTTCCTCATTTGCCACTGTAATATACTGAAAATGAGCATGAGGAAGAATTTGAAATTCCTCATGCTGAAATACAGCGGATTAGCTACATTTTTGAGGCAAACTCCTCGCAGTCCGGTGCTCCGGATTCAAGGATTTTGTCCTTCAAGCGCGACTTCCGGTTATAGAAGTTCTTGATTTTAATGTCGGTGAACAGGCAAATGGCTCGTGGCGAGAATCCGGAATACAGATAGATAAGGAAGGTAATGTCGTTTTTGGTCAGGGTTGGAATCTGGACGCGGAGCCGCTGAATTAGGTTATTGTTGTAGGAATCAACAAGATTTTCAAGTTCTGCAAGTGATTTGGTGCTCCGCATATCGTTAATCTGCCGCTCGACCTCTTTGTAGATGGACAGGCGTACAGAATCTGATTCCGAATCTTTTTTGTCAAAGTACTCGTTGCACAGGCGGTTGAAAACATTCCAGCGTTCAGCATACAAAGTCTCGACCTTTTCGCGGAGTTCTGTATTTAGGCGCCGATCGATTTCATATTGTGCTTCGTACTGTTTCATAATTCGCAATATCTCTTCAATATCTTTTTTGTTGCGTTTCCGGTAAAAAGCGATAATGCCGGCACTGATTATTCCGCATAGAATAATCAGTGCAAGTGGTATGTATTTCTGGTATTTAATCCAAGATGTGCGCCATCGTGATATGTTATCGGGTTGCAGCCAAGGATTAAGGAGTCCGGTGAATTTACCACGAGAGGTATTGATGGTCCAGGTGTCATAGTGATGAAAAGTGCTGTAATAAGGGAACTGGATGATGCAATTCCATGTGATAAGGCTGTCTGCTGTTTCCTCCTCATCCACGGTCAGTGAAAAAGGAGCTTTTGGCTTAAATATATAATTGTCCACGCACAATTCAATAGAATCTATTTCGAGTGCAACGCCTTTAGCCTGTATTTGAACCCATATATCCATTTTATTTCCACTATTACTCACAAAGCGGGAAGAGATATGAAGGGTGTCATGTAGATTCTCAATGTATTCTGCTTTACGCTCTATGATATTTTCAGCAGCAACATGGTTGCAGGTTACAAAGAATGACGCAATGCAGCAGATATATGGTATGATTTTGCGAAATTTCATTTCTCCAATTAAAACGTATGTTTGAAAGCAATGCCAATCGGGTATCATTCAAGATGCAAAGTTAAGTAAATAATTGGTCGTAAGTAGTAAACCGGGACAGTAAAATATTCCTCATTGTAGTGCTTAATCTATTAAAAATCAGGGGTTATTAAAAATAAATATTCCTCATGTGTATTTGATTCAGTTCCTCGGCGCTTTTTGGTGTCATTTACGGAGGAGGGATGATGTAAGTCGCAAAAAAACGGGAGACGGTGTTGTTGAAACACTATCTCCCGAATAAGTTAAATCAACCGTCAGATTGGATTACTGACCGAGGTATGTTTTGAGCAGTTTGCTTTTCTGTCCTTTGAGGCGGCGGATTGCTTTTTCTTTAATCTGACGGACACGTTCACGGGTAAGGTCGAATTTTTCACCTATCTCCTCAAGTGTCATTTCCTGACATCCGATACCGAAGAACATTTTAAGGATTTCCCTTTCTCTCTCATGGAGCTGTCGCAGGGCGCGATCCACCTCCTTGCTTAGGCTCTCCTGGGTAAGGGTAGAGTCAGCCATTGGGGAGTCATCATTTGTGAGCACGTCAAGAAGGCTGTTGTCTTCACCTTCTACAAAAGGCGCGTCTACAGAAATGTGGCGTCCTGAAACCTTGAGTGTGTCAGCGATTTTGTCCACCGGCACATCAAGCCTTTCCGCGAGTTCTTCCGGAGAGGGGCGGCGCTCATGCTCCTGCTCGAATTTAGAGAGCGCCTTGCTGATTTTGTTGAGTGAGCCGACCTGGTTGAGAGGCAGGCGCACAATACGGCTTTGTTCCGCAAGTGCCTGGAGAATGGACTGGCGGATCCACCATACCGCGTAGGAGATGAATTTGAATCCGCGGGTCTCGTCAAACTTCTGCGCAGCCTTAATAAGCCCGAGGTTGCCTTCGTTGATGAGGTCTGGCAAGCTGAGTCCCTGGTTCTGGTACTGTTTTGCCACAGATACAACGAAGCGAAGATTTGCACGGGTAAGTTTTTCGAGTGCCCTCTGGTCTCCCTGGCGAATGCGCTGTGCGAGTTCCACCTCTTCCTCCACAGAGATAAGTTCCTCACGTCCAATCTCCTGCAGATATTTGTCAAGAGAAGCGCTTTCGCGGTTGGTGATTGATTTTGTGATTTTTAGTTGTCTCATTAGCTTTGTCTGAGATTTTAGCGTGCAAAGATAGTGAAAAAAATTGAGTTTTTGAGCCCAAAAATGGTGATTAAATCCACATATCTTTATAAATAACACCCGGGAATGATATTTTAGTGTGCAAACATATTTAAAAATCCCAAAAAATACGCGCTGTTGTTTAATGTATAACTCAAGCAGCTACGATGTTTAAGTGCCTGCGGCACGCTGCAATGCGAGATCTCCGGCTACGCTTCACAGCTTTGTAAAAAGTTAAATTCAAGCAGCGGGGATGTTTAAGCTCCGCAGGAGCATCGCAATGCGCAGCCTGAGGAAAGGTCATTACCCCAAAACAGCGGCTTCGGAGAAGTCGCGGCTGTATTACATTAAATCAAAGGAGGTTAGGGCAAGTCCCGCATCATTTGCTAATATCTTTAACTCCTCGTCTAATTTAACTTTAGCGTGGTGCTCCGGTTGAGATTTTATGTATTCTATTATTCCATTCTTATCGGCATAGCTTACTGATGCTGCAAAATATTCAGTTGCCCATCCGGAAAAAGCGGCGAACAGTCCGGATTGTTTCATCCAACTGCTTGAGCGGCTTTTGATATCCCTGACCATTGTTGATAACGGTACTGTCGGATGAAGATCCAATAATATATGGATATGATCTGATACTCCACCAATTCTGTAAAGGACTGAATTAGACTTGGATATAATAGTCCAGATGTACCGATACAGCGCTTCGCGGTTTTCGTGGGTTATTGTCTGTTCACGCCTTTTAGTCGCAAAAACTATATGGTATAGGGATGTTACTCGGCTCATGGATTTTTTTTGTAAAGTTAGTCAAATTTCTTGATTTACAGCCGCGACTTCTACGAAGCCGCCCTCATGAGGGCACCTCCTTCCTCAGGCTGCGCTGCGCTTGCCTGAGGTTTCGCACAGCGACGTGCCTGCGGCACTTCCCTCTTCCGGCGCGTCCATATGTTATTTCCATTTTCTCAGGTTGCGCTACGCTTGCCTGAGGTTTCGCACAGCGACGTGCCTGCGGCACTTCTTGTGTGATTCTTACCGCCCTGACGCAATTTTTTTGCATATAAATTTGCATACTTCAAAAGCGCATTGTAATTTTGCGGCATATTAATCCATTAATTACAAAACACACCTATGACACACGCCAATTCCATTTCATTTGATCTTGCATGGTACACAATTCTCAGCCAGTACTCATCCTCTGTGCGACGCACTGTTTGCGATGCTGTCCTTAACTTTGCTGTAACCGGTGAAATACCTGTGCTTAAGGGTATTGCCAAGGTAGCATTCCAGTTTATCTCTCATGAAATTTCCAAGCAGCTTGGCAGGGCATCATCAGAAAGACTTTCTCTGCCGCTCAATCCGTCCGCAGATGTTGAAACCGCCGGGAGCGAGGTTGTAAATGTGGCAGAAATACAATCGGAGGAATCTTCGGCTGTCGCTGTCAATGAATCAGGACTGACGGAGTCTCAAACGGCGGAGGAGGAACCTGTAACGCCAAGCCTTGAAACGCAGCCTGTAGAATCCGTTCCTGCTATTAATGATAACCGGATATCCGTGCAAGAGGCTTTCCAGCAGGAAACACCGGCTTTTTCTCCCGACCTGTCACAACTCCGGCATAGTGCGGTGCCGTCATCTCCAGCCCGGAAGCAGCGTGGGTGCATATCCCGCAACCGTATGCAGGTTGGCAAAATAACGTGCATGAAAAAAGGCTCGAAAATGCTCTTCCGAAGAAGATAACATTTTCAAGCCCCTACCTCACGCCGTTAATGTGGGTAGTATTTATGTCATTACTTGAAGTAGATATTCACAACCTCTTCAATTGCCTCGGTATCGGGTACTGCTTTACCCTCGGTGGATTTCTTCAACAGCTTTTTGACTGCATAAAAATCCGGATTGCGCCTTGCCTGCGCATCCTGGGCATCCTCTGCATCAGGACGGTCAGCTGCGGCTCCGTTCTCAATCACCTCATCGGAGTATTCGATATCGGTGTACATTTCGCTGCCGTTCACTATGGTAGTGTTGAGGGTCGCGGGGATTACTTTGAGCTGCGGGTTGCTGTCGAAGCTGTCAAAATCCTGAATATATCGTTCTACCAATGTGGTAACAAATCGGGTAAAATCTTCTTTTGTCATATCTTTTGTGTTCTTGATTTTTCCTTATAACACCGATTTTGCCGATAAGGTTGATTTATCGCTGTACAAAGTTATAAATATTATCAAATAAATATTGTGTAAAGTTTACGCAATATTTGCATGTACAAAAATAAATCCATAATTTTGCGGTGTAATTTATACACAAGATAAGAAATGGAGGATTATAAAGAGAGGAGGCTTAAGGCAGCGCAGAGTGTGATTCTTGGCGCGATTTGTGGGGACATTATAGGTTCTGCCTATGAATTTCATCCGTGTAAAGATTTCAACCTGCCGCTGTTCACCCCGCACAGCAGGTTTACGGATGATACCGTATGCACCATAGCCATTGCCGATGCAATGAGGAGCGGCGCACCATTCGACCAGGTCATGCAGAAGTGGTGCAGGAAATATCCCCGTGCCGGTTACGGCGGGCATTTCAGATTGTGGGTAATTGTCGAGGAGCCGGAACCGTACAACAGTTGGGGCAACGGCTCGGCAATGCGGGTGAGCAGTGCCGGGGCATTCGGCAGAACTCTTGAAGAGGTGCTTGCCCTTGCAAAAGCTTCGGCAGAAATTACCCATAACCATCCGGAGGGAATAAAAGGGGCTCAAGCTACCGCCGCAGCAATTTACCTTGCTCTTGAAGGGATGGGCAAAGAGGATATTAAAACGGTACTGGAGAGGATGTTCGGCTACGACCTGTCGCGCGATTATGATGAAATCCGGAAGTATTACAAGTTTGATGTGAGTTGCCAGGGTAGTGTACCTGAATCCATCATAGCTTTCCTGCGCAGCACTGACTATGAGTCGGCGATACGCCTTGCTGTGTCGATGGGCGGCGATGCTGATACTATGGGCGCTATTGCCGGAGGGATAGCCGCGGCATACTATGGTGGAGTGCCTGAAAATATCACGTCAAGGTGCATGGATTTCCTTCCCGGCGAGATGGTAGAGGTGATAGGATGTTTTAATGAAGCGCTTGAAGAAAGATATGGAAGATAAGAGATATTGCTACAAATATCCTCATCCGGCGGTCACGTCAGATTGCATTATATTCGGATTTGACGGAACAGACCTGAAAGTGCTGCTTGTACAACGAGGATTGGAGCCATATAAAGGGTATTGGGCTTTTCCCGGCGGATTTGTCAAAATCGACGAATCGGCTGAGGATGGCGCGAAGCGCGAGCTTAAAGAGGAGACGGGGCTTGAAAATGTGCAGATTGAGCAGTTGCATGCTTACTCCGCACCGAACCGTGACCCGCGTGAAAGAGTGATAACCATCGCTTATATAGCATTGGTGAGGATTCAGGATGTCAAGGGGGGCGACGATGCGGCTGATGCGAGATGGTTCCCTGTCAAAGATGTTCCATGCCTTGCGTTTGACCATGAGATGATGCTGCGTGATGCGCTCCGCTATCTTAAGGAAAAAATCCATTTCAGCCCTGTGGGCTACGACCTCCTGCCGGAGAAGTTTACCATGAGGGAACTGCAGACGTTATACGAGGCGATTCTCGGGGTGAGTTTCGACCGGAGGAATTTTGCGAAGAAGATGCTTCACCTTGATATGCTTATCCCCTTGGATGAAACGGTGTGGCGCACGCCGAAGCGGAAAGCGAACCTCTACAAATTCAACGCTGTGAAATATAATGAACTTAAGCAGCGTGGCTTCCGGTTGGAATTCTGACACATAATATAATATTGATGCGTGAAAAGCGTGCCGCTATGGTGCGCTTTTCTAATACAGGAATCCAAATAACCACAAAGGAATCTTGTTGCCGAATCCGAACTCAATATCGTCCGCAGCTACGAAGCTGTCAGGAATGTCACGGATCTGTGCAAATCCTTTCCCTTTCCCTCCAATCTCAAACAGATAGCGGTTGTCAATTATAAAGTCCCCGTCTTTAGCATACCCGACACGGTGATCCACACTGAGGAATGAAGCGAACGTGCATTCTCTTTCCGCTCCTATCTTCGGTGACTCCAGAGCACACATCAGTGACGAGTTGTTAAGCAGTATCTTCTGTGGTTTAGCAAGGCTCTTGGGAGTGCTTGCAGTTGCGAATACCTGTCTGATTATTCCTGCACGGTCAAGGAGGTCAAACAGTTTCACCAACTGGCTGCGGTTTGTCCCTACCAGTCCTGCAAGTGTGCTCATGTTTGGCTGGTACGGCTGCGAACCTGCTATAATCCCGATAAGACGTTTTGCCTTTATCAGGGTCTCATAATCAATCTTGTTCTCGACTGCTGGAATATCCGAGTCAACTACGGTAGAGATTGTCTGCTCCAGCCTGCTGTAATAATCGTCTGTGCGCATCGACTTGTAGAAAGGATAATACCCTTTCGACATGTACTTGCGGAAGTATGACAGGATATTGATACCGGCAGATATGGAGGGAGCGATGGTTTCGTGCGAGTACAGAATATCAGCCAGTGTAAGTCTTTCCGCTGGATTCTTCCCTTCAAACATGAGAAATTCCCTGAAAGACAGACCGGGGAGGAAATGCATCGAAGCACGTCGTGACAGGTCTCCTATTGAATGGTCAATCACGAGAAGCGAAGAACTTGTGAATACCACATGCAGTTCGGGATACATGTCATACAGGTTCTTGATCTGTTGCTCCCAACCGGGGAGACGATGCACTTCATCAAGATACAGATTGGAAACACCCTCTTGAATCAGGGTCTCGGCAAGGTCAATCAGACTGTGTTCTGCAAACCACAGATTGTCGAGGGAAGCATAGAATGACGTGTCACCATTCGGGTCTGTCTCTTTGATTCGCTGAAGCATGAGAGTTGTTTTTCCCACACCACGCTGCCCCTTGATTCCTATCAATGGTTGGCTCCAGTCGATTTCATAATAAAGAAACCTGTGAATGTCTGTCTTGACATCTGAAAGGAGCTTCCTGTATCTTTGCCGTAAAATATCCATATCTGAAATTTTCTGCAAAGATAGCAAAAATGTTTCTTCGAAGGAACAATCTGGTAAAAATGAACCTTGTAAGGAACAAATTTAAATTTTGTTCCCTATAAGGAACAACTGCTATTCTATAGTGCATAAGGATTATTTTACCGGTAAAACTATAACTTTCGCGTGTCTGTTGCCTCTCCAACGGGGCGCTTTTCTTGTATTCGCAGCACGGAAGTGACGATTTATTTGGTGGAGAGGGGATAAAACTTTAAATTTGTAGCTTAATCGCTAAATTTGGTTTACGCATTTAATTAAAAGTAGCTATATGAGTGACAGACTCTATATTTTTGACACCACCCTGCGCGACGGAGAGCAGGTGCCGGGATGTCAGCTTAACACAGTGGAAAAAATCGAGGTCGCGAGGACTTTGGAGGAACTTGGCGTAGATGTCATAGAAGCTGGTTTCCCGGTTTCGAGTCCCGGCGACTTCAATTCGGTAGTGGAGATAAGCAAAGCGGTTACATGGCCTACTATCTGCGCCCTTACCCGCGCCGTGGAGAATGACATACGCGTTGCCGCCGATGCCTTGAAGTATGCGAAGCGCAAAAGAATCCACACCGGTATCGGAACATCCGACTACCATATAAAATACAAGTTCAACAGCACCCGCGAGGAGATAATCGAGCGCGCCATCGGATGCGTGAAATATGCCAAGAAATTTGTTGAGGATGTGCAGTTTTATGCTGAGGATGCCGGCCGCACCGACAATGAGTACCTTGCCCGGGTAATCCAGGCGGTGGTCAATGCCGGCGCGACTGTAGTGAATATCCCCGACACCACCGGCTATTGCCTGCCCGCGGAATTCGAGGCAAAAATCCGTTACCTCATGGAGCATGTCGACGGCATCCACAAGGTTACAATCGCTACCCATTGCCATAATGACCTCGGAATGGCTACCGCAAATACTGTAGCAGGAGTGATGGGTGGTGCCCGTCAGGCGGAAGTGACTATAAACGGTATCGGTGAGCGCGCCGGAAACACATCGCTTGAAGAGGTGGTGATGGTGATGCGCTCTCACAAGGAGCTGGGGATAGATACCAATATCAACACTACTAAAATAAGCGCCGCAAGCCGCATGGTGAGCAGCCTTATGAATATGCCGGTGCAGCCTAACAAGGCAATTGTGGGACGCAATGCCTTCGCCCATTCGAGCGGCATCCATCAGGACGGCGTGCTTAAAAACCGCGAGAGCTACGAAATCATTGACCCGAAAGATGTCGGCATCGATGAAAACTCAATAGTGCTCACCGCACGCAGCGGTCGCGCCGCATTGAAGCACAGGATGCATGTGCTGGGTGTGGACCTTGAAAAGGAGGCGCTCGACAAAGCTTACGAGGCATTCCTCAAGCTCGCCGACCGCAAGAAGGAGGTCAACGATGATGATGTGCTCATGCTTGCCGGCAAGCACACTGCTGCATCACGCCGCATAAAGCTCGATTTCCTGCAGGTGACATCGGGCGTGGGCATCCATTCTGTTGCAAGCATCGGGCTTGACATTGCCGGAGAGAAATTCGAGTCTTGCGCGAGCGGCAACGGTCCGGTTGACGCGGCAATCTCCGCTATCAAGAACATCATACACCGCAATATGCTGGTGAAGGAGTTCCTTATTCAGGCAATCAACAAAGGCTCTAACGACGTGGGCAAGGTGCACATGACTGTGGAATATGACGGGCAGCACTATTACGGCTTCTCGGCTAATACCGATATCGTCGCTGCCAGCGCCGAGGCATTTATTGACGCGATTAATAAGTTTGTGAGATAAAAACCATGGGAAAGACTCTGTTTGACAAAATATGGGACGCGCATACTGTCACCGATATAGCGGACGGTCCCACTCAGTTATATATAGACCGCCATTACTGCCATGAGGTGACGAGTCCTCAGGCGTTTGACGGGTTGCGCAAGCGCGGGCTGAAGGTTTTCCGTCCGCAGCGCACAATCTGTTCACCCGACCATAATATTCCGACCCGGAATCAGGATAAGCCTATTGCCGACCCTGTGTCGCGCAATCAGGTCGAGACCCTTGAGAGGAATGCTGCGGAGTTCGGGCTTAAGATTTTCGGGGTAGGGCATCCTAAAAACGGTATAATCCATGTGATGGGTCCCGAAAACGGTCTCACTATTCCCGGTGCGACTATTGTGTGCGGCGACAGCCATACTTCCACCCACGGCGCATTCGGGGCGATTGCTTTCGGCATCGGCACTTCCGAGGTGGAGATGGTGCTTGCAACCCAGTGCATTTTGCAGCCGCGCCCTAAAACGATGCGCATTACCGTAAACGGCAAGCTCGGCAAAGGGGTTACAGCAAAGGATATAGCCCTATACATTATATCCAAGATGACTACAGGAGGCGCCACAGGCTATTTTGTGGAATATGCCGGAGAGGCAATCCGTGCCCTCAACATGGAGCAGAGGATGACATTGTGCAACCTTTCTATTGAAATGGGCGCGCGCGGAGGGCTTATAGCTCCTGATGAAACCACTTTCGAATATCTGAAAGGGCGTGAATATGCTCCTGATGGAGAGGAATGGGATGCTGCGGTAAGCTATTGGAAGACTTTGCCGAGCGACAGCGACGCTGTGTTTGACAAAGAGGTGGTGTTTGACGCGGCGGATATTGAGCCGCGTGTTACTTTCGGCACCAATCCCGGCATGGGCATCGGAATAAGCGAAACCGTTCCGGCGGCTCCCGAAGAGCCTGCTGCTAAGGCAAGTTTTGAACAGTCGCTGAAATAAATGGGGTTCGAG
>CAMWQE010000007.1 GCA_947176335.1 uncultured Porphyromonadaceae bacterium
CTTTGTTCTCTTGTACTACTTCGTCTATTGTAATTATTTCAATGTTCTCTCTGCCACGCCGGCGACAACCGCCGGACTAAAGCGAAATGTTTTGCAAAGTTAAGAAGTATTTTTGAAACCACCAAACTTTTTCAAACTTTTTTTTGTTTTATCCTCTGAGAGCCGCCTTCCGGCTTATCTGCCACCGCCTCCGCGGAAGCACCCCTCTCAAAAGCGAGTGCAAAGGTAGACACTTTCTTATTAACCACCAAATATTATTGAAGAAATTTTGAGAATTTAACATTTCAACCGCATAAAAGGTGCGTAACTGCGTACCACACCTTATTAATATAAGGCTATTTCACTTTTTTGCCCGGGCTTCCTCAATATATTTCTGCATCTGCGCCACAACTTCAGGATGTTTGGAGGCAACATTAGTCCGCTCCCCTCTATCTACAGACATATCATAGAGCTGCGGTTCGGGAAGATTTCCAGTTTCTATCTTCGGCCCCCACTGAATCATTGCCGGTCCATTGGATGGTTCAATATACTTCCATTTGCCGGAACGTACTGACAGCACATGGGTATTAGACATCTCAGTGACGTATTTTCTTGAATTTCTATCCTGCCCAAGAATTGTTGACAAATGATCTTCACTATCGCAGGCACTTTCCTTAGGCAAACGAGCATTGAAAAGAGAACCAAGGCTGCGCATAAGATCAATCTGGCTCACCAGGGCGTCACTCTCCTCTCCTGCTTTTACATGATCTGGCCAGCTGACGATGAAAGGCACCGCCGTCCCGCCCTCAAACGAGCTATACTTATTGCCACGGAAAGGACCTGCCGGACTATGACCATTGAGAAGCTCTTCCGCTTTATCATCATAGCCGTCATCTACAACCGGTCCATTATCACTGGTAAGAATCACAATCGTATTATCCGCCACGCCTGCATCCTCAAGCGCCTTCATTATCTGCTCAACGGACCAGTCGAACTGAACTATGGCATCTCCTCGCAGACCCATCAGATTTTTACCGCGAAAGCGGTCGTGAGGGAAACGAGGGACATGCACATCATTAGTGGCGAAATACATGAAGAATGGTTCATCTTTATGGATTTCGATAAAATCGACAGCCTTTGCTGTAATTGAATCGGCGATATTTTCATCCTTCCACAATGCCTTGCCGCCACCCTTCATAAAACCGATACGACCGATACCATTGACAATGCTCATGTCATGTCCATGGCTGTGCTTGAGGTTGTATAATTTTTCCGGATTATCCTTTCCGGTCGGCTCGCCGTCGAAATTCTTCCTGTAGCTGACAAAAATCGAATCAGTCGGATCATAGTTCGCCACGAAACCCTGCTCGATAAACACACACGGCACTCGGTCGGAAGTAGCAGCCATTATATAATGGTAATCGAAACCTAAATCGGCGGGGCTTGCAGCAAGAGGCGCATTCCATTCCTGAGTACCGGTCTTATCACCGAGGCCAAGATGCCATTTACCTATTGCGGCGGTTGCATATCCGTTGCTGCGGAACATATCGGCAATCGTGAACTGCTCCGGACGAATAATCATACCTGCGTCACCCGGCGCAACGTCTGTTCCCGGACGGCGCCAAGGATACTCGCCGGTCAACAGGGAGTATCGGGACGGAGTGCTTGTCGCAGCAACAGCATGGACATCGGTAAAACGGGTACCGCTCTGAGCAAGCCGGTTTACCGCAGGAGTAGTGACATTCTTAGCTCCATAGCATTCCAAATCGCCATATCCGAGGTCATCAGCCACTATCATCACCACATTAGGCAATCTGTCAGCGGATTTTGCTGCTGACAGCATAAAGCCGGCAATCACAAATGTGAGAAATCTCTTTTTCATATAAACATGGTAATTTAAGGTTATTATTCTATTTAAAGCTGCTTGCGGTAAGCACGCCGGCGACGGTGCAGCCTGCGGTCAAAGTACTGCCACTGCAGCTGCACGCTCGCATTATCTTCAAGTTCAAGGTTACTCTCAGCCCACTTGTAACCGTTCTTTATATAGGTAGGCAGCAAATCCGAGAAAAGGAGCGCATTTACACCACGGCTCTGGTATTCCGGCTTTATCGCCACAAGCATAAGGTCAACAATATCATTCTTCCCTTTAATCGCTTTCAAGAGATGCACCCAGCCGAAAGGCAACAGCTTACCTTTGGATTTTTGAAGCGCACGAGAGAAAGAAGGCATTGAAATACCTACTCCAACCAGCTCATCTTTCTCATCCACAATCACACTTATGCAATCAAGGCGAAGAACACCAAGATACTCATTTATATAATACTCGATTTGCTTGGGAGACAACGGAGAATAACCATACAGATTATCGTAAGCCTCATTGATAAGATCAAATAAAGCGACACCATATCTGTCCTTGAGCTTCTTGCGAGATTTGAAATGGAGGTTGCGCAGGTTGTATTTCTCCTTTACAATCTTTGCAATACGAAGATATTTGTCCGGCACCTTGTCCGGCACTGTCATGCGGTACTCCACCCAGTCAATATCCTTTACATATCCAAGTCTTTCAACATGTTTCGGATAATAAGGATGATTATAGATGGTTGCCATTGTGCCGAGCTCATCAAAACCGTCAACCAGCATCCCCTCATGGTCCATATCCGTGAAACCCATCGGTCCGATAATCTCCGTCATCCCACGCTCGCGACACCAGTTTTCAGCGGCAAGGAATAATGCATTCACAACCTCCTCGTCATCAATAAACTCCACAAAGCCGAAACGAGCCTCCTTTTTGCCGGTACGCTCATTTACGAGGTTATTTATTATCGCGGTGATTCGTCCCGCCGGTTTGCTGTTCTTATATGCCATGAAAGAGCATGCGTCACAATACTCAAACGCTGGATTCTTATCCGGCATAAGCGTTTTTATCTCATCCGACACCAACGGCGGCACATAGCAGTCATTGCCGTCATAAAGACTGATTCCGAAATCTACAAACTTTTTAAGTTCCTCTTTGGTAGGCTTAACTACCTTTACTTCTATACCCATAATTTAGTTGAAACAGCTGTGATTGCGTCCGTAGCGGCATCTGCATGATACGCGGGAGCGCCAAATGAAGTGAGCCACACCAGAATTCCTATCATCACAACAAGAAAAATGATTATGGCAAGATAAATCTTGTTATTGGACCTGCGCGCAAGGTCGAGGCGCAGGTCATGGATGGCACGGTAACGGTTTTTAGGATTTGGGTCCGTGCATCGAGCCGCTATCTTCTTGAGATATGCAGGCGCGTCAGGCACCTCCTCAAGCACCGCTTTGAGAACCTTACCGAAATTGAAGATATCCTCCTCCGCGTCTGCCGGTGTGAGGCTCTCCCTTTGGTCGAAGCCGACATCAATCAGCTTCAGGTTTCCTATGTTTTCCGTGAAAATAATTGTTTCCGGTCTGACCGGGAAATGCACGATATGATTGCGCTGAATATAGTCAAGGGCATCCACCAGCTGGCTGCACACCTTTTCAAGATGCGCTGGTGTCACCCTCTTCTCACGTATTAGCTTTGCAAGCGAATCACCGTAAACGTCATCTGTGATAATGCATCGGCCCAGACCGGGCACATCCTCGTAGTCATTGATCATCACGATGTGGGGATGAGCGAGATTATATCTCACATCAAACTCTTTTTCAATCATTGCAGAGAAGCGTGGGTCACCCTTATACTTGTCCTTCAAGGTTTTGAGCATGACCCACTTGCCAAACTTCTTTGCCGTGTACACATCGTAGTACTCCTCGTCCCACTCGGGCAAGAGCTCGATTTCAGTCCATTTTTCAGGATTCGCTATCTTGGTCTCGTTCATCTGCCAATTCGGCGGGAAGCGGCTGACCGATGTCAATACATCTCGAAAGTAAGGCGGCTACCGGTGTCAACATCTGTCAGGTACAACATTCGTCCTGCAATTGTCCACCTGTAAGTCCACTGCTGACCATCATCCACAAAGGAAACATAGAGCCAACTGCCGTCCGGTTCCCAGGTTATTTGGTAATCATATTGGTTGCCCCAGTCATATTCGGTGTAAATTCCGGTGCCATCCGCATAAAAACTGAAAATGCTTTGGTCACCCGCGCCAACAGGCCCGTAATCGTCAGCCACCAGAATCCAGTCGCCGATAAGCGGGGAATAATAATAGTCGTTCTCGTCGCTGCAACCACTCAAGGCAACAGCTATGAAAGCAAATGCGATAAAACTAAGAAACTTCTTGGTCTTCATATACGCCGATGTTTTCGTTTGCAAAAATAGTAATTAATAGTAATTTTTTTATATAAATCTTGATGCAACAAAAACCGACGCGGCAGTCTTAGTCACATCCCTCACTTCCCATAACATCCTCACCGCTCCTATTGTTCTATAAGACATATATGACTTATAAATCATATAAATCTTATAAATCACACAAGTTTCTCCCCTCAGTACCCTCTCTGGCTCCGGCGACTGCGCGACATCGCCTCCTTCAATCCCCCTTCACGCAGAAAATCAGCCTCAATTTCCTTAAGCACTTTCCCCAACATGGTGTCGAGCTGATGTATTTGTGTTATCATAATATTTGCCACACTTTCCAATGACCTTTCGCTACACTTTCTAACAAACTCATGCGGATCATCATGATGCAGGCAATATTTTCTCGTTTGAGCGACCCTCGTATCATTAGCACCCCAGATTTCAAGATTATTCTGTCTAAGATAATCCCTGTAATCCTCAAGCAATTCACGCGCCGAAGCCTTTGCGATACCAATCAACTTGATGCACATCTCCATTGATACAGTTGAATCACCTGTCCCCTCAACTATATTTTGCTTGCATGAACGTGCTGCTTGTCGCATCTGGTCTATAGTGCGTGTAGGCGAAGTAAAAGCCTTGCGGATAAACATCTCCGTAACATCGCAGACAATTACCGCCTTCTTATACACATTCCATGAAGTATAATCCCCTGATATTCTAAGAAACCGCACCATATTGTCCTGACTCTCTAGCATATCACAAAGATATCAATAATTTCCCAATCAATATATAATTCATATTAGGACTTATTTAGCTTATAACGCTTGGTTTTATTCCACTCCTGCAGCATCCCATAATTTCAAAGTCCATGCATATTCACATGGCTGTTCCCCATAAATCATTGGAGGCAGCTCCACTATTATATCAGTCCCATCTTTACGCCATGTAAGTTTGCTATCAAAGCCGAGAAGGGTTATATCAGACGGAGTACTTTCAATATCTCTAATTACAAATTCACCAATCTTATATTGTGGCAATATAGCATAAAGATCGTTACCCTTATGTGTAAAAAAAACTTCTTTTACAGCATAACCGCTGTCCGGTCTTACGGTTTGGTGAAGTATCGCATCACCACTTACATACATTTTCCCTTTAGGTTGCCAATTCCTGTCACCCTCACTCCATTGTTCTCTATTTTTCCACGGCTTTGTTCCATAAATAGCTTCACCGTTTACCTTAAGCCAATCTCCTATTTGAAGCAGTCGCTCTTGCATGATTGGCGGGATTTTCCCATTACTGTCCGGACCGATACCTAAAATAAGATTTCCTCCTGCACTCACAACATTAATCAATGTGTGAATAAGTCCCATTGGTGAAGCATAATCCTGAATATCCTCATTTTTATTATATCCAAAAGAAAAACCTATACCACGACATTCTTCCCATGGTTTATCAGGAGACATGGCACGATTGCTATATTCCCTGCATAGAAAATCAGCATGTCGTTTGCCACTCCACCTTGCCGACCGGTCATTTATAACTATGGAATCTTTAACCGGTGATTCATTGTATATCCATGTGAGCATATCGTGCACCCTCCACTGGTTTTCATCAAATTTATCCGGTCCATCCGTCCATAAAATGTCAGGATGGTAATTAGATATAAGGTCTTTTACCTGCGGGTGGAAATGTCGTATCACGTATTCATCAATATTCTCCTGAGTATACATAGGATTATTCCATTCTCTCAAGGATAGATATGTGCCAACCTTGATTCCTCGGTCTCTCAAAGAATCTGAATACTCTTTCACCAAATCACGCATTGGACCTATTTCAGTACTTGTCCATGGACGTCCATAATCACGTGAAGCTTCCATACTCGGCCACAAGGCATATCCATCATGATGCTTTGTGGTAAGAACTGCGTATTTGGCGCCTGACTCTTTTATCAGATCAGCGAGTTCTCCTGCATCAAAATCCTGAGCTTTAAACATAGGAGCAAATCCTTCATAAGGGAAATCCTTACCATAAGTAAGTTCATTATATTCTTTTATCTCATGGCCCGTGAAATCACCGTTTCCAAAAAGTGTATCATTATCGCACCAGTACCTATACCACTCGGAATACGTTCCTTTCGGAGACCACGCTGGAACAGAATATAACCCCCAATGAATAAAAATACCGAATTTCGCATCTGTAAACCAGCGTGGAATTTTGCGCGAGTCAATTGCACTCCAATCCTTGTCACTATTTTTTTGGGCGACCGAAACTATAGGTATTATAAGTAGCAAATAGAAAAAAACTATAAGAACTCTCTTGTTCATATTCAATTATTTTATTACGGCAAATATACCAAAATTTATATTATAAAACATAGAGGGACGGTGCAAATACACCGTCCCTCTTAATCATATCCATGGCTGTTACCCATGGAACAATCGTTAATTAGTTAGAGGATGCATAGCCAGGATTCTGCTCAATCATCGGGTCTGAGCCAAGAAGACCAGCATTAACAGGCCACAGCAAACGATATTCCCAAGCTGTCGGAAGAACCGGAGTAGTGGTTTCACAGACACTACCATCATTTTCTTTCATCCAGGGAGATGAACCAACCGGCAGACCCCAACCGATACAACCTTCGGGTTGGAATACAAGGTGATCTGTCTGAGAACCATCCTTTACAGTTGTCAAACGGCGGAGATCCCACCAACGACGACCTTCGAAGAAGAATTCTTTGTCACTCTCATGAAGTATCGCAACCTCATTGTCCTTGAAGCTTCCTGCGGTGTAGCCGTAAGTCGCTTCATCCCAATTCGCGCCATACGCACGCTTGCGGAGCATATTGATATATGTTACAACACCAGCATTGTCACCCTCATAGTTGCAGCATTCTGCCATACCTACGATAGCATCTGAGAGTCGGTAAATAGGCATATCACCTACACGAACCCAGTAGTTATTACCTTCAAGCGGGCTGTAACGATATTTAATCATGAATGTTCCGACCAAATCATAGTTATGAGGATCGAAATCAGTGAGTAGAACAGTATTCATAGCCTGCTCGCGGTCAGTAACCTTATATACCGGATAGAATGCATCCCCGCGCTGGTCATTCTCATCAAACTGGAAGAAGAAAGCATTCTTGTACTGGTAACGCTGAACACCAAGACGAAGCATATTATTATACTGGGTAGTGGTCTGGGTAACTTTATCATCCGCACCCTTAGTAGCCCAATAACCAAAACGGTTTGCAGTACCATCGTTCAGCTTGCCATAACCTTCCTTATCCCATGTGGTCCAAACTGCTCCAAGCGCACCACCAGTAGTATATGACCAGTTAAAGTTTGTCTGGTTATTATACCATGTTTTGTCAGAAAGAGATGAATAGCATACACTGTAGATAGACTCCGAGTTATGCGCAGTAAGCCATATATTGAAATAATCGTCAATCAACTTATAGCCATAATTATTGAGCACATTTGAAAAGTATCCCTTAGCTTTTGCCACATCAGCTGCTCCTCCAGCAGCATGGTCACCTGTCGCAACCTTGGCACTCCACAGATAAACCTGACCTGCAAGAAGTTCAGTTGCCGCCTTACTCCAGTAATAATCTTTTTTTGAAGAGAACTGGTAAGTAGTGCTTGCAAAGTATCCGAGAGCCTTGTCAATATCACTTTTAATTTGTGCAAGAGTCTGTTCCGCTGTTGAACGCGGCATATACAGATGTGAAGCTGTATAGTCACCAAGAATCACGTCGGGCTCAAGACGCAAGGGAAGACCACCATACATACGATACATCTGGAAGTAGCAGAATGCCCTCCAACCGTATGCAATCGCATTGAGACCATTTGCTGTATTATCATCAAGAATCCCTTCCTGATGCTCGATACGGTAAATCAGCTCATTCAAATTGCCGATAAACCCGTACCATCCGCCAAACGTATTGAATTGAGGATGAGCTTCATCATATTGGTTTCTGATGTAATCTTCACTTGCAGAACCGGAGCCATCAGCAAGTGTGCCAAGGTAAAGACCTCCGGCACGGATATCACCTGCCTCAAATAGAATCTGTGAAGGATAATTTGCGCGGAACATTTGTGACATTGCAGTAACAAAACCTTCAAATTGATCCTTTTCCTTCCAGAAGTTTTCCGGAGTATACCAGTTTTCCGGCTGTAAGTCCAGTTTGTCCGCACATGAGCTGACAGCCAAACCGGAGGTTACGATAGCCGCTATGGCTATATTTCTAAATATTTTTTTCATATTGAGTGTAATCGTTGTAATTGATTAGAAAGTTACATTCAGACCGAAGATTACATTGCGAGGCATATTCCAGGTTCCTCCGTGACCGGCTGCACCTATTCCCCAGGTATAAGTGCGGTCGGGCAGAGGATTGGTGCATGACTTGATGTATCCAAGATTCTGACCGGTTATTGAGAGGGTAAGACCCTGACTCTTGAACTTGCTGCAGATGCTTGCAGGAAGTTGGTAGCTTAGTGAAAGTTCGCGGCAAGCAAGATATGCGCCATTCTGTGCGAAGAGATCGCTAGTACGGGTATAGTTCATGGTACCGTACTGTGATGCCCATGCAATACGAGGCCACTTCGCATTGGGGTTGTCAGCAGTCCACGAATCAAGAGCCTGAGTCGGGAAAGACATTGCACCCTGACCTTCACCGAGCCAGAAGCCCATATTTGAATCATATACCTGGAAACCCCAGCCCATGTCGAAGCGAGCATAAAGGCTCAATCCTTTCCATGAAAGGGTGGTATTGAAACCGCCAGACCATTTAACATCACCATGTCCGATAAGTTTCTGGTCTTTGTTGTCAATGGTATTGTCGCCATTCCTATCCTCAAATATTATATCACCGGGCATAAGACGAACTATACCATTATTCGCATATCCTAACTGCAGAAGCCTCTGACGTCCGCTTTCATTTGCATATATGCCAAATGAGCCCGACACGTCGATATAGTCACCGAGAGCATCTATAGCTGCCTGATTCCGGGCAATACCACGAGTTCCAAAACCTACGTGCTGGTACGGATTCTGACCTTCCTGCTGACCTCCTATATAATAGGTTTCATCACCATTACCGGTATAAACCTCTACACCACCCTGACGGTTATTGGGCAGACCATTATCGGGAAGTTTTATAATCTTGTTTGTATTGTAGGTAAGGTTAGCACCGAATGTCCACTGGAAATCACGGGTACGGAGGATAGTTGCGCTAAGATCCAATTCAAGACCTTCATTTCGGTATGAACCATTATTGTATGTCACTGATGAGAAGCCTGTTGTCTGAGGGAGAGACAGCGGTGCGTATTTATCAACAGTTGTACGGTTATAATAAGTCATACCAAAGTTGAGACGGTTTTGCCAAAATCCGAGGTCAATGCCAACTTCACCTGTTTTTGCTTTCTCCCAACGCAAATCCGGGTTAGGCAGAGCAGAGATACGGTAACCGATGTTACCATCATACTGAAATGAGCCATACTGCCCCTGAAGAGTGTAGTAACCGAGCCTATTTGTGTTGATAATCGCATTTGTACCGTATGAACCACGGATTTTACCATAGGTGATTACATTTGAGATCGGAAGTTCTTTCCAGAATTGCTCATTATAGAAATTCCATCCTGCGCTGACACCGGGGAAGAAGCCCCAACGCTTATTGACAAGACGAGAATATCCGTCTTCGCGGAATGTAGCGGCAAGAATATACCGGTTATCATAAATATACTCAGCACGTCCGAAGTATGACAACAATGCTTCTTCATATATAAATGATGACATGTTTCGAGTAAGATTTTCTGCAGTATTCTGTGTAAGCCCGAGATTTGGGAAAGGAGCGGGAGCACCTGAACCGGATGCGCTGAATCCTGTGTACTTGCTTGTATGATACTCCGCACCAAGCATTGCCTGAACTGCATGTTTCTCCTTGAATGTGCGGTTGAAGTTTGCAACAAGATTATAAGTCTGGTCAAATGTGCGGTTGAAAGATGAAGATGTAGAGTAATTGCGATCCACACCATTTGTTCCATCAGGATTTATGGCACCATTTTGATTGGTAATATACTTCTTGTTATAATTATTATTATAGTTTTCGTTATAGAACCAACTCATAGTACCTTTCAATGTCAGTCCGTCTATGATCTTAGCAGTGAAACTCTGAGTCATAGAGAACTTGTCGTTCTGAGGCTTTCTCACAAAGTTATCAAGATTGGTGTTAATATTCAGAGTAGGATTGCCAGTACCGAACAAATTATTGCCCTCTTCATCATAATATCTAACGAACTTGTACATAAACGCACGGTTCATGAAGCCGACAACGCCATACGCACCATCAATATCCGGACCACTTCCCAACTGGGGATTAGTGTTAACATTCTCTGCACGTACATATGTAAACACTGAATTAGATGTCAGCCAATTGGTTATCTTGTATTCACCAGTAAGAGAGAAATTGTAACGTTTATAATACAACCCGTTAAGAGTACCATCAGCATCATAGTAACCAAGGGAAGCATAATATCTTCCACGGTCATTACCTCCGGAGAAGCTTAAGTTATAATCTTGAGTAACCGCAGGATTCTGTGTGTTCAATTTCATTACATCCTGGTTCCAATAAAGGATATATGCATCACTTACCGGGTCAAGCATCTCTTTCCAACCTCCAATACCCTGCTCGATAAGATATTTGGTATTATCGTTCTTCTCAAGGATATTGTAGTTCATGTTGTTTGCCCAAGCCTTACGGCCGATCGCACCCGGCTGGTTATTACCGAAAAGCATGGTGTTATAGTTGCCGGCATAGGTACCACCGGGACGCATCCATTCAGTATTGTAGCAAGATGTACGGTAATAGTAAAGGAAGTCCTCATCGCTAACAGGATCATAACCGTTGTTATAATATGCGAGACCTACTTTACCACTGAAAGTGACAGAGCCTTTACCCGCCTGACCTTGTTTGGTGGTAATAAGGATAACACCATTACCTGCACGGGCACCATAAAGCGCGGTCGCACCGGCATCCTTAAGAATCTGCATATCCGCAATATCGTTAGGGTTGATATCACTCAGGCTATTACGGATATTACCGTCTACAACTACAAGCGGTTCATTTGATGCGCCGTCAAAGTTTGTACCACCACGGATAGTAATGCTCGGGGTTGCAGAGGGGTCACCGGTAGTAACCGATACCCTAACACCGGAGATAGCACCGACAAGTGCCTGGGCGGGGTTAGCGTTAGTACCTACGGTAAGGGTTTTTTCGCTTACCTTGGCAATAGAGTTGGTTACATTAGCACGTTTCTGCTCAACACCATAACCCATAACGACAACTTCACCAAGGACACTGTCGTCATCAGCCATTTTGATAGTCAGAGGAGTACCGTTCCAAACAACAGTCTGAGGCTTATAACCCACATAACTGATTGTGATTTTAGCACCTTTAGCAACTCCTTTAAGGGTGAACTCACCGTCAATATTTGTTGAGCCGCCATTGACGGTACCTACAACCTTTACAGACGCTCCGGGAAGAGGTTCTCCATCAGAGTCAAGGACAACGCCTGTACAGTCAGCAGTCTGCTGAGCTGCAGCAACAGGAGCCTCAGTTTCAGCAGCCGCAAAAGCCGCAGGTGTAGCTGCAGCAAGAGCAAACGCGAGGCACCAGTTTTTAATATTGGTATTTGTCATATTGTTCTTCTTTTAACTTATTGAAATTACTGAGCTGCAGGGGCAGCAGGTGTAGTGAACTCACTAAGACAATTGTCTCCAACAGCGTAATCACACATCGTACTGGGAGTAGCATAAGCCCTGATAGTGTATGTGGTAGATGGCTTCAACTTCTCGATGGATGCAGATGTCACGTTGCTTTTGCTCACCAACGCAGAACCAACTGCCGATAAGGATGATTTCCAATCTGCCTGCGCACATTCATATAAATAAATGCCATACCCTCCACAATTAGTGTTAGGAATTTCTGTCCAAGAAAGACTGACTTTAACGTAGTCAGTAACTGTAGGATTACCATCTTTGTCAAAGCCGTCCACCTGATATGGTTCAAAGCCTGTTACAACCACATCAATGTTGGGGGATGTTGTGAATTCACGGTAGTAAGGTTCTGAACCTGAGAAGCCTTTACCGGGCTTAGCCTGGGTCTTTGCAACATAACGGGTGTTAGGTGTAAGACCGGTGAAAGTTGCCTCTGCAGTTCGGTTATCAAAAGTCTGTGTACCGACAACTGCTCCGTCACGAGAACCCTGAAGGATCGACACCTCGTAACCGTCACACTTTTCGTTGGGTACGATTGACCAGATAACAGTAACTGATGTGCTTGTTACTCGCACCGAATTGACGGGAACCGGACCCATGGTCGAGGGATCGTCATCACTGCAAGCAACGAACACCGATGACGAAGCGAACAACAATGTCGCTATTGCCATCAATTTTCTAAATTTGCTCATAACTGATCTGAGTTAATGGTTTAGGTTAAAAAAATTAAGGTTAATTAGATTTTGTGTCCGCCCCCGAATGGTAATCGGACAAAAAGTATGCAAATATACGCTAACAAAAGTGATAAGCGAGGTTAAATATGTTAAAGTATCTTAATGGTACTATTTTGTGGAATTTTTATGTTTTACAGCATAGTTTTAAAATATTTTATTGCCCCTTGTAGCTATGGTAATGCAAATATAGGGAATTATATTATATCGCGTCTCCGACGCTCCGGGTGAGTAGGTGGGCGTTTCCTGTCCCCACATTCCACGCTGCGCGTTCCATGTGGGTTTTCAACAACGGGCACTTCTCCGAAGTGCGGCTACATGATATATAACAGCATGAAAGGGAGTTGCGTCGGAGACGCGATAGTAGTTGAAAACACACACGATATGCGTTGCATGAGTGTGGGGAGATGACAGCCCCGGAGTGGGGTGTACAACCGGAAGTTCAGCACCTACGGAGCTGAGCATAATAGCGTCATGTATACCGGGCGCACAAGTGCACCCGGTTAACCCAGTAATGTCCCCTCCGGGACATAAACAGTAGAGTCATTATTTAAGACCGGCATAAAAAAGAGCATCGGGGATGCGTAGATAATCCTGATAAGTCACTATCTTTGCTTTCAACACGCCAATAGCATAAGCACATGAACCGCACAAGGATATTATTGCCGTTTTTCAGGCGGAGCGCCGATAGGTGCCTCGCTGCCGCTGATGATGCCGAAGCAACGCAAAAGAGATTGCTTAAGCAGCTGGTCACTGATGCAAAGCATACGATATGGGGCAAACTCAACCGATTCGACACAATCGGTTCTTATAAGGAGTATTGTGAGCAGGTGCCGCAGTGCCCGTACAATGTATTGCGTCCATACGTAATGAGGATGATTGCCGGAGAGAAGGATGTGCTGTGGCGCGGCAAGACAACGCGGTTCGCGCAGTCGTCCGGCACCTCCGACGGAAAAAGCAAGTTCATCCCTATCACCGGAGAGGCATTGCAGAAGTGTCATTTCAAAGGTGCCGGTTACTCCCTCGCCCTATACCTTAATAATTATCCGGACAGCCGCATTTTTGACGGTAAATCATTTATTCTCGGAGGAAGCTACGCCAATGAGCTGAAGCTGGATAACACCCGGGCAAAAGTGGGCGACCTGTCCGCAACCCTCATCGACTGCATCAATCCTTTGGTCAACCTCGTAAGGGTGCCATCGAAGAAAGTGGCGCTGATGGAGGACTGGCACAGTAAGCTTCCGGAACTCGTGCGCGCATCCGCCTTTGAGAATGTCACGAACATATCGGGAGTGCCGTCATGGTTTCTGAAAGTGCTACAGGAAATCCTTGCCTACCGTGGCAAGGAGTCAATCCATGAGGTATGGAAGAACCTGGAGGTGTTTTTTCACGGCGGCATATCCTTTACACCTTATATAAAGGAGTATGAACAAATCACCGACACCTCGAAGATGCGGTATTGGGAGAATTACAATGCTTCCGAAGGATTTTTCGCGGCACAATCGTCTCCGGAGGATAAATCCATGCTCCTGATGACCGACCTCGGGATATTCTATGAATTTATTCCGGTCGACTCCCCGGCATCTGATCCGATACCTGTATGGGAGGTACAGGAGGGGAAGAAGTACGCCCTCATAATCAGCGGATGCAACGGGCTCTGGCGATATCCGATTGGCGATGTGGTGAAAGTAGAATCGCTAAATCCGGTTAAAATCACCATTGCCGGAAGAACAAAAAGCTATATCAACGCATTTGGAGAAGAAGTCATGGTGCATAACACCGATGCGGCGATTGCAACCGCATGCGCCAAGTGCGGCTGCGCCGTGAAGGACTATACGGTCGCACCGGTTTATACACATGGCGGCAACAAAGGGCGCCACCAGTGGCTTGTGGAGTTTTCACGGGCGCCGCAGGATATTGACATATTTGCCGGGGAACTGGATAAAGCGCTCCAGAATGAGAACAGTGATTATCAGGCAAAGCGTTCCGGAAATATCTTCCTTGACCGCCTAACGGTGGACATTGCGCGCCAGGGGCTATTCGACGACTGGCTTGAGAGTACCGGCAAACTGGGAGGCCAGAGGAAAATTCCCCGCCTTTCAAACGACCGCAAGAATATCGAATCAATGTTATCGTTAAACAACTAAATTTATATTTTATGAACAACAAGATTAATCAGATAGCAGCCGCACTGTTGATTGCAGCGGGACTGCTTTCCATCGGGCTCTGCCTCCGCTCCGGACTGAACTCGTTTTCAAACCGCGACAGGGTTGTGGATGTGAAAGGACTTGCCGAAAGGGAAGTTGCGGCAAACAAAGTAACATGGCCTATCATGTTCAAGGAGGTGGGCAATGACCTCCCTGCTGTGTACCAGAAAGTAACTGCGACCAACGCCCAGATAGTGGAGTTCCTAAAGGCAAACGGGCTTACAGACGAGGAGATAAGCATAGGCGCGCCGAGCGTGCAGGATTTGACAACCGACCGCTACAACAACTCGCCGCTCCCCTACAACTATGCCGTGACATCCATTGTTACCGTAAGCTCTTCAAAAGTCAGGGAAGTACACGGGCTTATCAACCGTCAGGGCGAGCTGTTCAGCAAAGGCATCGCCATTACCAGCAACTACAACACCGTTATTTCTTACGATTACACCGACCTCAACTCCATCAAGCCGGAAATGATTGCCGAAGCGACGGGAAACGCACGCGAAGCGGCAAAAAAATTTGCCGAGGACTCAGACAGCCGACTTGGCAAAATAAAGACGGCGCGTCAGGGGCAATTTACCATTGAAGACCGTGATCCGACCACACCTTACATAAAGAAAGTGCGTGTCGTGACCTCCCTCACTTATTATCTTGAGGACTGATTGAACCATATATCCGCCTGTATGGTTGTAAATACAAAATCACAAATATAAACTAAAAATATTACGACGATGGCAACACCCAATCTTAAAGGAACTCAGACTGAAAAAAACATCGTGAGCTCTTATCTCAACGAAACTCAGTCATACGCACGCTACACCTACTATGCACAGCAGGCTGACAAAGAAGAATATTTCCCCATCGGTGAAATTTTTCGCCAGACAGCTGCAAACGAGCTTCACCATGCAAAAGTATTTTTGAAAATGCTTGGCGGCGGCAGTGTGGTCGGTTCAGTAGCCGTTGATGCAATTCCTCCCAAGACAACCGCCGAGAACCTTGAAATTTCTATGGGCGAGGAGGAAAACGAAGGAGTTCATGCATATCAGGAGTTTGCCAAAATCGCGCAGCAGGAAGGTTTTGATGATATCGCCTCTCATTTCCTTGCTATCGCTGAGGTCGAGAAGCATCACCTCGACCGTTTCACCTTGCTGCACCAGCAGGTAGTTGACGGAACAGTGTGGAAACGCGACAAACCCATCATGTGGCAGTGCCTTGTTTGCGGATACATGCATGAAGGGACAACACCTCCTGTAAAATGTCCCGCTTGCGACCATCCCTACCAGCACTATATGCCAACAGACATTATCGGATAAAACACCTATAATACACTTTACCGAGGCTGCGCTATTCCGCGTGGCCTCTCTTTTTTGCTTATAAAACAATCGCCCCCTGCCACGGTTGATTGCGGCAGGGGGCGAAATGTCTGTAGGTTTATTTGATTACCAGCCGGGGTTCTGTGTCCAGAGACCTTCGGTAAGAGAAATCATACGCTCCTGAATCGGGAGGAGATAGTCTCTCTTGGGATTGAACTGCCAGCCTGACTCATAACCTTGCTGGTTGATGGTGATGTAGCGGAGCTCGTCACCGGGTTTGCCGGTGAGGAAAAGGTTATTCTTTGAAGCCTGGTCATAGACGAGGGTCGGGAACTCATCAGCAAGGTTGCTGCCGATAAACAGCGCACCCTTATGCCACTTGCCGATGATGAGCTCGTCGGCTGCAGCCCAACGGAGGATGTCCTCAAGGCGGCGACCTTCACAAGCTTTCTCAACTCGACGTTCACGGCGAACAGCCTGAACATACTTGTCAAGGTTAGCAAATGGATAGGCAGGATCGGTGTTGTACTCGCGGTCAAAATCCATGCCAGGCATGCCAGCACGCTGACGGAGCGGGTGGAGTGCTGTGATGATTGCCTGCGCGTTTCCGGCACCGTTGAGTTCGGCAAGTGCTTCAGCATAGTTGAGAAGCACATCGGCATAACGGAACTGGATAGCAGGTGTAGCGCCTTTACCCTCAGCGTCAAGACTACCGGTATAGTTAATCTGCACATGCTTTAGCAGGGAGAATCCGGTCACATTGTTATTGTAAGCTGAGGTACCGATAAGCGGTGGGAAAGTGTAGGAGGGACCTTCGTCCGGACGGAGCTGCTGACCGGGAGTTGCCACAGTCTGAGCAAGGCGCGGGTCACGTAAGGTGGGAAGAAGTTCATTTCCCCATACTTTCTGGGCTTCGGTGCGCTGAGTTCCGATGAAAGGCTTGCCATCAATTGTCAGGTAATCATCCACGAGAGATGCTGTAACGCCACAGCTGCCACCACCCTGATTGAGATAACGGTCTACATTGTTGCCGATTTCATCACCGTCATACTTCTTGAACCAAAGGATTTCGGGGTTGCTGCTCAGGTCTGTGGTTTCGAATATAACCCGGTAGTCGTTGTTCACATTACCTGTGTTATAGATTCTCCACACACCACGATCCATAACCTCTTTAGCTGCATTAGCCGCTTGAGTAAGATAGTCGTTGATCTTAGCATCTGTCACAGCAGGATCGAAGAAGGGGTCGTTTTTAGCCTTGTGGTATTTCTCCCATGTACCTTCGAAGAGTGCTACTTCGCTCTTAAGTGCGCGCGCCACATCGCGGTGTACACGGAAAGATGAACTGTTGTTCTTCTCACCAAGGTTCTTGATTGCAAGGTCAAGATCGGCGAGAATATGGTCAGCAATCACAGTACGGCTCTCGCGGGGAAGTTTCATAAGTTCCAGATCCGGATCCAGTGGAGTATCCACCCATGCGATAGGACCGTAGTTGATGAAAAGCTGGTAATAGTACCATGCACGGAAATAGTATCCTTCACCGACAGCTTGATTGTACGCAGCTGTTCCTGCCTGAGTGCAATTATCTAGATTATTGAGGAAGAAGTTTACTTTACGGATGTTTGTATAGCCGCCAAGTGATGAAGCATTGCTTACAGACATACGACCTGCGAGGCGCTGGTTTACCGCAGTACCGGTCATGTTATCAGAATTTACATCATCTCCGGCAATACCCGAGCCACCTCCGGCAGAGAAACCCTGACCTCTTACTGCAGACTGGTAGAACTGGTCCAGGTAGCTGCTCATTTCACTAGTGCTTGTGAAAGGAGTGGAAGAAGAGAGCACCCCTTCCGGCTCGAGGTTGAGGTCATAGCACGATGTGAGCGCAAGACCCGCAATAAGGCTGAATATATATTTTTTCTTCATTTTTATTTTCTATGTTAGAGATTGATATTTAATCCTACTGAAAGAACCTTGTTCATGGGGTAGTTCTTACCACCTTCACTGGTGTAGCCGTTTGATGTGAAGATTGCTTCGGGGTCAAACATCTTTGCAAGGTTGGTTGATGTCCAGAGGTTTTCTGCTGTGAAGAATACCATTACTTTGTCAAGACCGATGTGCGAGATGATAGTCTTGGGCAGTTCGTAGCTTACAGTAAGGTTCTTCAGGCGGATGTAAGATGCATCCTGAAGGTACTTGTCAGAAGTCTGCATGTTACGATTCTGGTATGTTCCGATACCGCCTGCTGTGTGGAGGTAAGGCTTCGGATAATATGCATTGGGGTTATCCTCAGTCCAATAGTCGGTATGCTGCTTGAAGAATGTAGCCTGCGCGTATGAACCCCAGCCCCAGAAGTAGGGTATTGTACCGGGATTCCAGTCACGCTTGCCTACGCCCTGGAACATAAGGCTGAGGTGCAAGCCCTTCCAGCCGATATTGCCGTTGATTGTGTACTGGTAACGGGGAGTGGTGTTACCGATAACTGTGTAGTCACCCATATCACCGAGCACATTTGTACCCTTGTCAATTTTGCCGTCACCATTGATATCTATATACTTAACATCACCGGGTGTCCATGTACCCCCGTTCAGGTATTTAAGGTCAAGCTTATTGTATGCGTCAGCCTCTTCCTGGCTCTGGATAAGACCGCTTGAACGGAGACCCCAGATCTGACCTACTTCACGGCCTTCGTACCAGTTTCCGATAGGATTGGTGAAAGTGGGGTTCTTATATTTTGTAACCTTTGCTGTAGCGTCAGAGATTGAGCCACCGATACCATAGGTGATATCCTTGCCTATGCGTCCAATCCAGTTAATCTGCAATTCCCAGCCACGGTTGCGCATATTGGCGTTATTCGCCTGCGGTGCGCTTGCGCCGAAGAAATCAGGAAAGTCTTCACCCGGACCGAGCATATCCTTGGTGTCGCGCTGGAAGATTTCAAATGTACCTGAAAGCGCATTGTTGAAGAGACCGAAATCAAGACCCATGTTCTTGCTCTGAACCTTTTCCCATGTTACTGTGGGATCGATAACGCCGGGCGCGTTGATGTAACCGTTGCGGCTGTCACCGAACCAATAGTTGCCTTTTGAGGTAATGCCCATGGTAGAAGCGAAAGTGTATAGACCGGCACCTGCCTGGTTACCCATCTTACCATATGAAAGACGGAGCTTAAGGTTATTGAGAGTGGGACGGAGGGACTCCATGAAGTTTTCACGAGCGATGTTCCAACCTACAGATACTGATGGGAAGAAGCCCCAACGATTCTTCTTAGAGAAGCGTGACGTACCGTCGTAACGCATGTTAGCTTCAAACAGGTATTTGCCGTCAAAGTCATAGTTAATACGTCCGAACCAGCCGCGGGTAGCCCAGCTCTGTTTGGTATCAGTCGCAGTCACTTCACTTGAACCTGTATTGATACCTGGGTTTGTAATTGTATACAAGCCTGTTACATAATTAGATAGAAATGAGTAACGATTCTCTTCACTCTGGTAACCAGCCATAATTGTGAAGTTATTCTTCTCAGCGACTGTAAAGTCATAGGTGGTGTAAGCACTGAAATTCTGATAGCGGGTAACTGCGTTCTGCTTAGTGTACTGCCCGTCTTTCTTGACTCCAAGTTCACCGCGTACGCCTTTAGAAGTAGTTACACCGTCTGCAGCGTAAATATCAGGAGCCACATTCATTGCCTCATATTCAAGACCTACATAACGGTAGGTATAGTCCGCTGTGATTTTCCAACCCTTGAGAGGCTGCACATCGACACCGAATGTAAGGTTGAAACGGTCGCGCTTGCTTGTTGTGTATGTTCCGCTCTGGAGATAGGGAATCATAGTAAGCTCGGTGAAGTTGCCATTCGGGTCCTTATAGTGCACTGTAGGACGGAAACGGGCAAGCGAGTGGTAGAAACCTTCGCTGAGACCGCCGGTGCCGAAAGGAGTGTCTGTGTCAGAGTGCATGAACTTGGTGTTTGCACGTACAGAGAGCCACTTTGTAACTTCAGACTTGATGTTTGATGAGAAGTTGTAACGTTTGTAGCCCATATCCGCGTAACGGAGAATACCGTCCTCACCATAGTAACCGAGTGACACATAATATTGCGCGCGTTTACCGCCGCCGCTTGCGCTGATATTGTGGTTCTGCTTGAACGCCCAGCTCTTATAATGGAGGTCGAAGTAATCTGTATTACCGATACCTGACTCAGAGTTCTCGAACGCGGGGTTCATGCTGGCATTGGGTGAAAGTTCCTGCCAGGGGTCAACGCTATTGGGGTTATCGCGGAACTGACGGAGAAGCTCAAGCTTTTCATCAGAGTAGAAACGGCTTACACCTGCGTTGGCGCATGCTGCATTCCACATCTTTGCAAATTCATAGCCGTCAAGCATTTCCGGGAGTTTGGTGGGCTTACTCCAGCCTACAGTTCCCTGATAGCTCACACGCATCTTGCCTTCCTGACCACGCTTGGTGGTAACGAGCACAACGCCGTATGCCGCACGCGCACCGTATATTGCACTTGCGCCTGCATCTTTCAGCACTGAAATGCTCTCGATATCGTTGGGGTTAACGTCCGACAGGCTCATTTCAACACCATCGACAAGTATATAAGGTGTGCCTGTGCCGGAAAGGTTGCCCTGACCGCGGAGCTGCAGGGTTGCGCTACCGCCGGGACGGCCGGAATTACTGTTTGAAACGAGAAGACCCGGCACCATACCCTGAAGCATCTGCGCTGCGTCAGCAACAGGACGACGTGCGATTTCATCACCTTTCACCTGTGAGACCGCACCGGTAAGATTGACTTTCTTCTGTACACCGTAACCCACAACCACTACCTCATCAAGTGAAGATGTATTGGGTTTAAGGGTAACTTCGATAGGTTCGCCTTTCCACACAACGGACTGAGGCTCATAACCTACATAAGAAATTTTGATTGTAGAACCGATTTTTACATTAGCAATCGTGAATTTTCCGTCGATATTGGTTGAGGCACCGTTTCCTCCTTCAACAAATACCGATGCTCCGGGAAGAGGCTCACCGTCTTCATCATAAACCGTACCGGAACAGGGAGCTGTCTGCGTTGCTTGAACCGCGGCTTCTACCCCCCCCCCTCAAGTGGCTCTCAGCCAGCATGTTGGGCGATAGCACAAGCGAGGCGGTCATGAACGCCATAGCTGAACAAAATACTTTTCGCATAAAAATAGATAATTAATTGGTATTGATTTAAAGCACATCCCTACATCAGGGCAATTGCAATAAATTATTGGTTTTTATAATCTCTGCTACGAAGTACGGGCTTTTTTTTGTGCTTTCCAAATATTTTATACACTTTTTAATAAAACTGTAACAAATAATTATGCACGAAAAACGCCCGCACTTAAAAACAGTTACTTATTTTTGCAAAATATTTACAGTATTTTCCTACCGATGACAGAAAAAGAAAAAATGCTCCGGGGCATGATTTACGACGCCAACAATGACCCGGCTCTGATTGCCGAAAGGCTTGAATGCAAAGAATTATGCCGGGATTACAATGACCTGCGTCCTAAAGATGTTGAGGCAAGGGAGAATCTGCTGCGCAAGATTCTCGGAAAGGTCGACGGCAATATCCTTATAGAGCAACCTTTTTACTGTGACTACGGCTACAATATATCTGTCGGGAAGAATTTCTATGCAAATTTCAACCTCGTGATTCTTGACGAAGCCAAGGTGACATTCGGCGACAATGTTTTCATTGCCCCGAACTGCGGATTCTATACGGCAGGACATCCCATTGACCCCGCCGAACGAAACAAAGGGCTGGAATATGCCAGACCTATAATTATAGGTGATAATGTATGGATAGGCGCCGGTGTCACAGTGTTGCCGGGAGTATCTATCGGCGATAACTGCGTCATCGGCGCGGGAAGTGTGGTTGTCAGGGATATTCCCGCCGGAAGTGTTGCCGTGGGAAATCCCTGCAAGGTAGTAAAATCTGTAGAGGGTTGTTAGCCTTCGGTATGGAAGTTGGTGAACACGCCCCTCTCCTGGGCGGGCGCATCTTTTTTCGCCGCTTCAATTGCCTTTATCATGAATGCCATGTTGCGACCGAGATTACGCATGGTCTGCAAGCCCTCAAGATCCGCCTCAACGTCTTCTGCGGTGAAACCGTGTACTTCGTTCCAATATGTGCTTGACACTATCGGCATGGCACTTATGGTGAAATACTTGTTGATTTCATCAAATGCCGATGTCGAACCTGCTCTGCGAGAAGACACTACTGCCGCTCCGACTTTCATCGCTTTGCTGACTGTGCCGGAGGTGCTGTAAAAAAGCCTGTCAAGGAAAGCAAGGAGCTGTCCGTTTGCTCCTGCATAATATACCGGGGAGCCCACGAGCAATCCGGCGGCATCGGCGAATTTGGGTGCGGTTTCATTCACAGCATCGTTGAATACACACCGGCAATGCTCGCGGCAGAAATTACAACCGATGCATCCGCGTATATCCTTGTTACCTATATTGACACGCTCTACCTCAATGCCATTTTCGGCAAGAGTGCGCTCCACCTCCTTAAGACCGCGGTCAGTGCATCCGGTCAGATGAGGACTTCCGTTAATGACGAGTACTTTCATTTTTGTATATCTTTAAATTCATTTTATCAGCGGTATGTATTTGCCGTAACCTTCCTCCTCCATCTTCTCTATCGGAATGAATCGAAGCGCGGCTGAATTGATGCAGTAGCGGAGTCCACCTTCCTCTTCAGGTCCGTCGTTAAAGACATGGCCGAGATGCGCGCCGGATGATGAGCTTTTGACCTCAGTGCGGATTCGCCCGAAAGAGTGGTCAGGCAGTTCGTTCAGCAGTTCATCATCTATCGGGCGGGTAAATGCCGGCCAACCACAGCCTGAATTATATTTGTTGCATGAGAGGAACAGTGGAGTTCCGTCACATATATCCACATAAATTCCTTTGCGGAACTCCTCATCATACTCGTTGGTGTAAGGACGCTCGGTTGCTCCATGCTGGGTAACCTCCCACTGCAGTGGAGTAAGACGCTTGCGCAGCTCCTCCTTCGATGAAGCGGAAATTGGCTCACGCCCCATTTTCCGTGCCTCTTTGAAGAGTGCGGGATTCACATGGCAATAGCCGTCCGGATTTTTCACAAGGTAGTCCTGATGATACTCTTCGGCGGGATAAAAATTGCGGAGCATTCCCCATTCCACCGCTATAGGTTCTGAATACCGGCGCTGGAGCATTGCAATCATTGCCTCGACAACAGTGCTGTCGGCAGGATCGGTATAATAAATCCCGGTGCGGTACTGGGTGCCGACATCATTCCCCTGCCTGTTGAGCGAAAGCGGGTCTATGCTCCTGAAATAAAGTGAAATCAGGTCCGTCAAACCGATAATGCTGTCATCGTAGGTAACTTTTACTGTTTCGGCGGCTTTTGTCTCACCGGTACATACCATTTTATATGTAGGATTCTCAACAATGCTGTTTGCATATCCCGCAACAGCGCTCTCCACACCGCCAACGAGTGAAAAAAGATGCGCGGTGCCCCAAAAGCATCCTCCTGCAAAAAATATCTCTTTTATCATATCTGTTTTTTTACTGGTTCATATACATGTTTTAATTCTTTCGATAACGCAAATACACTCCCGGTGCCCCAATAGCTCCCTCTGCAAGAGCCACCAACGCCTTGAAGAATCCCGCGCGCCTTGAGCGGAAAAGCCTCCATGCCTTCAGTGGAATCCTCGCTATGCAGGTCCAAGGATACATCAGAGCAATAATGCAGCCGAACCCTCGCAGCGTGTCTTTCGACGGATGCGGGTCAAAACCTGTGGAGTAATGGTCATGTTCGCAAATATCTATCGGGAAGAAACGGCACTCCAGCCCACGGTTTATAGCAGTGTACAGAAAATATTCGTCTTCCCCGGAATGAAAACGTTCCGACCCTTTGCCAAGTTCAGTGCAGAAGCGCAAGGCAGCCACCGATTGCCGCCGGCATGCGATTTCAACTGTCCCGACATTATAATTTTCAGGAAGCCTCCGCCCGAGCCGGACTGATTTTTCCGGGTATTTCTTCGGATACGGCGCAATGCAGCGGAAAGTTGCCAAATCGAGCGTTGGATTTCCATCAAAAATTTCGGTAATCCTCGCTATCCCCTCCTTATTGTATATAAGGTCATCATCACCCATGAGCACAATGTCAGCAGTGCAATGCTCAAGGGCATTGTTGCGGTTTGCCGCCACTCCTTTTCCATCAAAACGGTGTACAACCACATCACTGCGGATAAGCGATGACGGCATAGGCGCGTTTCCGTGGTTCTGCCACGACACGACATACCGCACCCCGTCCATCGGCGGCATCAGCATCCTCCCGACTTTCTCCCCTCCCTGCGGAGTATGTGTTACTATCGCTATGTCAAGAGTCGTCATTACAAATACAAAATTATGTTTTTAATTACTCTTATTATCGGTTCATTTACTTATTTTTGTAATAATTATTTCAATTTATTGCTGCACTTAAAATGACTCCTAAAGTTTCAGTCATAGTCACCAC
The DNA here is from genome assembly GCA_947176335.1 of uncultured Porphyromonadaceae bacterium. Taxonomy (GTDB): domain Bacteria; phylum Bacteroidota; class Bacteroidia; order Bacteroidales; family Muribaculaceae; genus Paramuribaculum. Next base: position 24,804 of record CAMWQE010000007.1, read on the forward strand.
ACGCAATCAGAACCAAACGATAGGACAGGCACTTGATTCCATCCTGTCGCAAAAGGTTAGTTTTCCATTTGAGATAATTATAGGTGAAGATGCGTCTACCGACAACACGCGCGCTGTATGTCAGGAATATGTTGAACGTTATCCCGATATAGTGAAGTTGATGCCTGCAGCTCCGAACAAAGGTCTTCCGAAAAATTACTTTGAATGTATCGAAGCTGCATCAGGAGAATACATTGCCGACCTTGCCGGGGACGATTTCTGGATTGACACAAAAAAATTGCAAATGCAAGTGGATTTTCTTGACTCGTATCCGGATGTGGTGTTGGTTCACACGGCATGGCACACAGTCAGCCCTGATAAGAAAACGGCGGGCGAAAGTCAGATACAACCGCTCCCGCAAACTGAGGACGGTCATGCCACAATCATTCGCTGGCTCCGCCACAGTAAACCGCTACCGGTACATTTATGCACAGCAATGTATCGCCGGACAGACGCACTGAACGTTTATCGTTCCCACCGGGATTTTCTTCTTAATCAACTTATAGAGGATTTCACACTAACCTGTCTTATCCTTGTAGGGCGGAAGATCGGATATATACCGGTTGATACACTTGCCTACACCGTAGGAGGAATCTCCATATCCAATCCGTCAGGCGCGCTCGATAAGTCACGCTTTGCTTGCAATTCGCTTGATGTCACCTATCACCTTGCCGATATGACCGGCACTCCCCGCCGCTATTTTGAAACAGCCATTAAGCCGTTGGTACATTACGCCATTTCGCTCGCCATTGCCACTCATAGCAAAGATGAAGTTAAGTCCGCACTTGCCGTCTGCAAAAAACACAAAGTCAGATTACCCTTGAAAACCCACATCAAGTTATTACTTTTCTCCATCCTGCATCGCATCTGATTATATTGCAAAAAAATTGCCGCTGCGCAGTGCAACGGCAATATGGGTGTTGTTTTATAGATAATTGGCTATATCGTCAAATGGCTGCTGACGTGTTGATTAGCGGTAGTCTGCGAAACGTGTCTGGAGCTCCTGGCGTGCGAAGAAGATGCGG
>CAMWQE010000008.1 GCA_947176335.1 uncultured Porphyromonadaceae bacterium
GATGCGCCATTCGGCGGGGTAAAGATTGTTGGCGCGGTTGCCGAGGTTTTTCACGAAACCGAGAGGGGCTCCATTGTATTTCAAAAGTGTGAATCCTTTAGGAGTGTCATCCGGGAGCTTCAAAGCCTCGCAGCGGAGATATTGGAGAGCAGTGAGGCGATCAACTTGCACCGACCGGAAACTATCCGGAGAAAGGATAGTGCTCATGGCAAGTTGCTGCGTCGGAATAAGGTCACGCCCTTTGATTACCGCTATTTCCATTGCAGGACGTAGCTCTTCAGGCATTTCAAGCGCAAGAGGAGTCGTGGATACAGCAAATACCTTGTCTTTATCCTCCAAAAATTCTATCTGTGCATCAGGAAGCAGCCAGCCACGGATGTCTGTTTTGGGCTGAACAGCCTTGCGTTGCTTCGATTTGCTTTTCGTCTTTTGCGGTGAGCTGTCTGAGTGCGGCTTCCGGAGCACGGCAATAAACAGACCTTCCCCACGGGTAACCCCTGGTATGAACCTGTAACATGGAAAATCGACATTTATCCCCGGAGATATTCCCCATGACTGCTCCACAGGGATATCTACAGGTATTGCGCCAAACTCATCTATCATCCATTGCACCATCTCTTCATTTTCGGTGCGGTTGAATGTGCAGGTGCTGTAAACGAAATAACCTCCGGGAGCAAGCGCAGTCCAAAGGTTCTCCACAATTTCTCTCTGCCTTCTGGCACAAGATTCAACAAGTCCGGGAGACCATTGCGCAACAGCCTCGGGGTCTTTTCTCATCATCCCCTCGCCGGAGCAGGGAACATCGGCGGCAACAACGTGGAAGAGCCCGGAATATTTCCTGAAAATCTTTGTGTCGGCATTCGTGACCTTAACATCCGGCTTGCCCCATTTCGCAAGGTTCTCGCGGAGTATGTCGGCACGTGTGCGCACAAATTCATTAGCCACAACAACACTGCCCTGCGGGAGCGCATCAAGCACGGCAGTAGTCTTACCGCCGGGAGCGGCGCAAGCGTCCAGCCACCTTACCGGTTCTCCACCGGCAAGCACACGCGCTATATGGGCGATAAACATCGATGCCGCATCCTGTACATAATACCTACCTTGATGCAGCTGCGGGTCAAAAGTAAACGAGCCCCTTTCAGGAAGATAGAAACCGCCTTGCCACCATGCCACCGGAGAGGCGGCAGATGGGAAGACGGTATTTTTTTCGGGATTTAGCCTTACTGACACTTCCGGCGCAGTAGCCTGAAGCGTATCCGCCAGACCGGAGAAGGGTGGAAAACGATACCCTTCTATCATGTCGACGAATTCCTGCGGCAGAGCCATATCAGATAGAGAGGCGGCGGAGGGTGTCAAGCAGGGCACGGTTTATAGGCTTGTCATTCTTGATAGCCTTTGAGAAGGGCACATAAACGATGTCATCGTTCTTGATACCAATCATCACATTGCGCTGGTCATCAAGAAGCGCATCTATCGCAGCGGCGCCCATGCGGGAAGCAAGGATACGGTCGTGCGCTGTGGGAGAGCCACCACGCTGCAGGTGTCCGAGGATAGACACGCGCACATCATAACCGGGATATTCGTTTTTAACACGTTCAGCCATTCCCATCGCACCTCCGGTGACAGGGCTCTCGGCAACGAGCACAATAGATGAGTTCTTGCTCTTTCGGAATCCGTTTTCAATAAGTTCGGCAAGCTGGTCGACTTCGGTCGAGATTTCCGGTATGATAGCAGCCTCTGCTCCGGAAGCGATAGCACCGTTGAGTGCAAGGAAGCCTGCGTCGCGTCCCATTACCTCGATGAAGAAAAGACGCTCGTGGCTGGTTGCAGTGTCGCGGATTTTGTCGACACATTCCATAATGGTATTGAGGGCGGTATCGTAGCCGATAGTGGTATCGGTGCCGTAAAGGTCATTGTCGATGGTGCCGGGGAGACCGATACAGGGGAAGTTGAATTCATTTGCGAAGACTCTCGCGCCGGTGAGCGAACCGTCACCGCCGATAACAACGAGCGCGTCGATTTCGTGGCGGCGGATATTGTCGTAAGCAAGCTGGCGCCCTTCGGGAGTAGCGAACTCGGGGCATCTTGCGGTTTTCAGGATAGTACCGCCCATCTGGATGATATTGCTGACATTCTGGGTCCTGAATTCCTGGATTTCATCTGAAATAAGTCCTTTGTAGCCTCTGTATATGCCTTTGACCTTGAATCCGCTGAAAATAGCAGAACGGGTAACGGCGCGGATAGCGGCGTTCATTCCGGGGGCGTCACCTCCTGAGGTGAGTATGCCGACGCATTTGATTTCTGACATCTGTTTTATTTTAAGTTTAAATAATTATTCAATTTTCTATCACTGCCGTCACCACATTGGTGGAACCGCCTCTCCAGGGCAGCATGCCGTAGTACCTTTCGTAAACAAGGGTGACTTTGCGCGAAGACCCTGTCGAAATATCCTGAAGGCGGCGTGCAAGGGTTGTGTCCGGCACCGTGAAAGTGAAATTCCGGGCATAGACTTTCGACGAATCACCGAGGGCGCTCTCAGTAGCCATCGTTCCTTCGAAAGTCTTGAATATGATTCCTCTCTTTTCAAGGTCGGTGACATAGCCGGTAGTCCTCGCCTCAACAGCGTAAGGGTTTAGGTAGCGCACATAAAACAAGCCGGCAAGCACAAGTATGACAATGACGATGAACCATGCGAAAAACCTGCGTCCCCTGTGTCCGGAACGTGGCTTTTCCTGCCGCTCCGGTTCCTTAGCCGGAACTGCGGGACGACCGGGGGTGAAATCTATCACCGTGCCGCTTGCGGGCGCGTCCTCATGTTCATCCTCATCAAGGAAATAGTCTTTATGTTCGTCAAGATTCATTGTCCGGTAAGTGATTTCTTAGTATGGTGTTTGTCAAGAGTAATTGCAACAAATGTAATGACTCCGAGAATTATAAGAAGCAGGGTATTGCAGCCGAGCACGAGGTTAGCGAATGTGGAGGAGTAATCCCGTGTCAACTCAGGGATTCCTGCAGAATACATGCTCAACCCGAAAATCAAAGACCATTGGTAAGGACCGATTCCTCCGTTTGACGGCACACCCATTGAAATGCTTGACAGCACGAAGCACACAAGCACGGCGGTGATGCCGTAGCGCGCCACAACCTCTGATGTCGCAGGGAAAGCAAAAAACGCGAGGTAAAGTTCCACGAAATAGCTACCCCAAAGAAGAAATGTATAAAACAGCCATTTGACTTTGCCTTTCATTCTGGCAATGACGGCAAATCCCTCCCATACACCTGCGAGAATCCCTTTCACCGACCTTACTATTTTATTGTCGGGACTGTATTTCCATAACAGCCAGAACAAAATGACAGCTACCGGCAAGGATGCCCATACCCAGGGAGAAGTGATGATAGCCCTGACGGTCTCATACATCTGAGGATTCTGCTGGAGGTATCCCATTATCTGCGGACGCGCAAGGACAAGAGTAAGGAGAAGCAACAGCAAAACAGTGATGGTATCGGAGAGCCTGTCACAGACCATAGAACCGAAAACAGTTGAGAACGGCGCTTTCTGCCTCGCGGCTATATAGCCTGTTCTCCAGAATTCTCCAAGGCGCGGGAAAATAAGATTGACCGCATAGGTGCCGAAGATAGACAGCACAATAATCCAAAGCGGCGGCTTGACATCGAGTGCATTGAGTTGGATTTGCCAACGCATAGCCCTGATTACATGGCTAAGCACGCTTATTGCAAGCATGGCAAGAATCCAGCGGAAATCGCATTGGGTACGGATAATCTCGACCATCTCCCCGAAATCCACTCCAGTAAAGAGAAGATAGCATAGTCCGACCGTGACAATGAGCGGCAACCCGTACTTTACAAGGAGTTTCCACCACGGTTTCTTAGCAGCCTGCGACTGCGGTATGTCAGTGTCTTTTTCTTCCATCCGTAATAATTTGCAAATATAACGATTTTCCTAAAATGCGCCCCCATAAAGGGAGTGAGTTGCAGATTTGCACAAATAAAACGAATCAATACCCTAAATTTTCCAAAAAGTCTGCTTTCAATGACAAAATAGCTAAATTTCAGGGTTTTTCTGATATATTTTTCTAATTTCGTGCCATAAATACAAAACACAATGAAGGAAGATGTGATATTTACCAGCGATGACGTGGAACGCTTTTCATCAGAGTTCAGCAAACTCGGTTCCGATTATCTTTTCGCCCGAATGTCAGACATAAGCCGGTTCGGGCACATGGCAAGCGCTCCTACGCGCCTCGGAGGGGTAATGATTGCGCTTGTGCTGCACGGGGAGATAGAACTAGAGGTCAACCTGACCCGTTACCAGCTTGCCGAGAACACCGTCGCTGTCCTCGGACCGGACTGCCTGATTCAGACCCACCAGGTAAACGGCACCAACCTTGACGCATATATGCTGATAGTGTCAGAGGCATTCATGCGTGACATCAACCTTGACATCAATATGCTTACCGCGGCGCGGGTCACCCCTACCCCAGCATCGGTATATACCCTCAATAACGAGCAGAGCAAACTGATGCTCAAATACTTCGGACTCATCCATTCAAACACGAGCACCAATACCGACGAGAAGTGCGTGCGCAGCATTTCGCGCTGCCTCATTTCAGCGGCAATCTACCAGCTCATACAGTTTACAATGAACCATCCGAGTGCCACAGTCGGTATTACACGCTCAAGGAGGTCAAGCTATGTGAAAGATTTCATGCGTCTTGTGCATGTTCATCACCGAAGCGAGCGTGCTGTCGCCTTCTATGCGTCGAAACTGTTCATATCGCCGAAATACCTTTCACTGATAATCAAAGAAACCACCGGCAAGAGCGCAGCGGAGTGGATTGACGAGTTCGTGGTGCTTGAAGCAAAAAATCTGCTGCGCTTCTCCGGAAAGAATGTGCAGCAGATTGCATACGAGTTGAATTTCAATAACCAGTCGAGCTTCGGCAAGTATTTCAAGCATCTTACCGGAATGTCGCCGACCGAGTACCAGAAATCTTAGAATACTATTTCGATATTCCCTGACTCCGAGCGGGTGACAGTCTGGTGAACCGGAGCAGGAGCGTTTGCCTCGGTATTCCTGAGGCTCTCCACAACTTTTTTCTCACGGTTGTATGCCGGGCTGCTTTCGAGGATGTCAATGACATTGTCGTCATCCATCTGCGCCGGGGTAAGGATGATATAGTTGGTGTTGTAATAGTCCACCTTGTTGCCGTACTCTGCTTTGAGCTTATCAATATCGGCAGTGTTGGTAGCACGGCTTCCGCTCCTGGGTGCCACTTCGGGAGCGGGGATATCCATCTGCTGCTCATCGTGGTCAGGCAAATCAAATCCTGATGCCAGAAGAGCGATTTTAACCTTGTCGCCAAGCTCATTGTCAACACTCGCACCCCAGATAACATCCACTTTGGAGTCAATATTCTTGACAAACTTGGTGAACTCGTTCATCTCACCCATCTTGAACTTGTTTGTTGCGTTCTCCGAGAAGTAGATATTGAAGAGGAGCTTTTTAGCACTGAGTATGTTGCGGTTTTTGAGCAGCGGCGAATTGAGGGCATCATCAAGAGCCTGCCTGACACGGTCAGGACCCTCACCGTAGCCAGTGCTAATGATTGCGGCACCGCCGTTTCTGAGTGTAGTTTCCACATCCTTGAAGTCAAGGTTCATATGTCCCTGCGATGTGATTATCTCAGAAATTGAGCGCGCTGCGGTAGCAAGGGTCTCGTCACTCTTATATAGTGCGTTGAAAAAGTCGAGTTCTCCGTAAATCTCAATAAGGCGGTCATTGTTGATGACCAGGATAGCGTCAACGTTGTTATACATCTCGTCCGCTCCTTCAAAAGCCTTGAGAATCTTGGAATCTCCCTCGAAATAGAACGGAATGGTTACAATGCCGACAGTAAGCAACCCTTTATCTTTTGCAATCCTTGCCACAACCGGTCCGGCACCTGTGCCGGTACCGCCGCCAAGGGTCGCGGTGACAAACACCATCTGTGTATTATCCTCGAAAAGGGACTGAATCTTAGCCATATCCTTTTCAGCGGCTTCCCTTGCCACCTGAGGGATATTTCCTGCACCGAGTCCTGAGCCGATAGTAATTTTTGTGGGCACAGGGGATGCTTTCAGCGCCTGAGCATCGGTGTTCACCAGAGCGAAGGCAACATTCTTGATGCCTTGCCTGTACATGTAGTTCACGGCATTTCCGCCGCCTCCACCAACTCCGACCACTTTAATATATGTTGTGTTCGCCTCTTTTGCATCCGAAACCTCAAAGTTGTCGGCAAGAGCGTCCATCTGCTGTCTGTAATTTTCGTCCATGTGTAGTTGTTTTTTCGGTGTTGGTGCTAATTATTCGTCGTCATCATCAAAATCGGCTCCCTCCTGGTCGGAATCAACTGCTGTCTTAATCTTATCCCACCAGCGTCCAAATGTCTTGCCTAAATTGCCGCTTGACTTCGGCTTTTCTACCGGAGTGACAGGAGCCGGCTCCGGATCCACAAGCTTTATTTCTGGTTCCTCCTTAGGTTCAAGGCATTCAACCGGGTCTGCGCTTCCGGCAAGAAGTATAGAGATAATATCCACCGCCTCAGAGGGGATTCGGCTGTCGCCGATTCGCACCGCGGATGAGGTCGCAGTACCGATTCTGACTTTCATAGCGGTTTCCTTGCGCACTCTCTCGCTGAAACCGGGTAGTTTCGCTCCCCTTCCCACAATAACGATACCACCGGGGAGTTCAGCCGGAGTGAGAGATGCATATTTTATCTGCTCCTTTATGTTGGCAATGATTTCAGCAGCGCGATGCACAACAAGGTTAGTGACATCGGGGAGAGCCACATTGTCCGCAGTCTCGCTTGAGTACACTGCATTGCCACGTGTGATTTTAAGGTTTTCAGCCTCCTCCTCCACATAGTTGAGCGTAGTGATATCGCGTGTTATGTTTCTTGAACCGAGAGGAATTGTTGCGAGATACTGCAATCTGCCCTGACGGTAGATTGCCACAGATGTGGTTTCAGCTCCGAAGTCCACAAGCATGCAACCGAGCCTCTTCTCGTCAGGAGTGAGCACCAGGTCAGCCTCGGCGACGGGACGGATTACATATCCGGCAACAGCGAGCCCAACGGTTTCCTTGACAAGGAGATCCACATTCCTTTTCAGCTGCTTGCGGCACACGATAAGGTTTGCCGCCATCCTGATATCCGAGCAATACATACCTTCAGGGTCTTTCTCCACACGGGTATTGTCAATATAGAATGCCCTCGGCTCGACGGCAAGGATATCCTTGTCGGTATTCGCTGAGTTTTTAGCCTCAAGATTGAGCCGGTTCAGCAACTCAGGCGTGATTTCGGTTTCAGGGGGCATCTTGCGCTCCACTTCAGCCGGAATCGAACTGAGCGAGCGTCCTCCGATTCCCACATACGCGGATTTGATTTTACGCCCTTCGAGGCGGTTCTGTATTTTTCTGAGTATTCGGGAGATAGAGCCTGCAGCCATTTTGATATTTCTTGGCTGACCATATCGCACACTGTCGATAAGGGGCTCTTCCTCAACGATTTTAACGGTAAGGGTGCCTTCGGCATCAACGGTGCCAACCGCTCCGCAAATCTTGGAGCTGCCGATTTCGAGGGCTACGATGGTAGTGATATCCATATATGCTGTTATAGTGTGGGAGATAGTTTTTTACGGTTGATTTTTCTTTGCAGCGGGAATAGGTTTGTCGTTTTTCGCTTTTATGCCGGCTTTCACCTGCCCGGGCGCGACCCCTTCTCCTGCTATCATTGTGCTTACTTCTGTTTCCTCGTCATCATCCTCGTCAAGGAACTTCGGCCGGTCAAGCTTCTTGTTTCTTCTGGTCGCCACTATCTGCCCGTCCCATTTAACGGAGATAGTGTCGTAGTAGCTCCACCCTTTTACCGGCATAACCTCTGAATACATTCTGCCGAGACGTTGGAATTTATTATCGAAGTTGTCCGGTGAACCGAAGTTAATTACTTGCCCGCGGATAATAGGCACAATAATTATATCATGCATCCTGTCGACCTTTATCATGGAGACAAGGGAATTCCAGAGGGAATCCTGCGCTATATAGTCAAGCAGTGGTATTACCTTTTCAGGCGGGAAGAGGGAATCGGTGAACTCACCATGAATAACCGGTACATCGATATGATACCTCGCACTCGCCGAGATTCGCTTGCCTGTGCGGTTGATGTAATAGGATTTTGTGCCGTCGAAAACCCTTGCGACCGGATGCAACGGGTCAACAGTCACCAATACGGACCCGTCTGTGAGTCGAAGCGCATTTACATTCTCAATCTTGTCAATCGCCTCAAGATAGCGCTCTATGCTGTCAGTGTCGATATCCAGTATTTTCATGCCTCTCGCTTTCGCCGGTAGGTCGCCGAGTTCATGGGCAAGTTCTGTCGCAGTGACAAATTTGAGTGACGCAGTGTCATTTACCGCGATTTTTAGCCCGGTGCATTCACGGTTGGCGCTCACTCCGGAAGTTATGTTAAGCGCAAACACAAGATATACAGCAAGAGCAATCGCCACCACAGCCTGAATAGCGGTGCGGTTGCTCCTCACTGAGTTTTTTTTATGTGCCTGCCTGCCTTTTTTCATTTTCCGTTCTGCACAGTATTGACTATTTCCGGAAGCATCTCAGACATATCTCCGGCTCCGGCTGTCAAAAGAATTTCAAAATTACATTTTTTTACCGTGTCTGTCAACTGTTGTTTTGAAATCATCACTTTATGCGGCGTTTTAATTGCATCAAAGATGATTTTCGATGTTACCCCAGGGATAGGTTCTTCACGCGCAGGGTAAATATCGAGCAGTATGACCTCATCGGCGAGCGACAGAGCCTCAGCAAATTCAGGCGCGAAATCGCGTGTGCGCGAATAAAGGTGAGGCTGGAAAGCGACGGTGAGTTTGCGCCCGGGATACAATGCCTTGACTGACTCTATGGATGCTTTCAGCTCATCGGGGTGGTGGGCATAGTCATCTATTATAGCCCTGCCGTTTTCACCATCCTCTTTAAGATAGAATTCAAAACGGCGTTTCGGCCCCATGAAAGACGCCATTGCCTTACGCACTACATCCGGCTCCGCCTCACCGGCAACAGTAGCCGCGGCTATTGCAGCGATTGCATTCTCAATATTTATTTCCACAGGCACTCCAAGTTCAATATCTGTAATGGTGCCCTGCGGAGTAACGCAGTCGAATGTTATACGCCCGTTTTCACGCCGGATATTTTCGGCATGGAAATCACCTTCATCGCGGGAATAGGTGTAAACCCTTACACCGGGAGCAACCCTCGGCTCGAGTTTAAGCCCTGTGTGAACTATCAGAGCTCCGTCCGGCCGTATCAACTCCGTGAAGTGGGCGAAACTTTCAAGGTATGCTTCCTCAGTGCCGTATATATCAAGGTGGTCAGGGTCAGTAGCGGTAATGACAGCCACATAAGGGGTGAGGTGATGGAATGAACGGTCGTACTCATCAGCTTCAATCACAGTGTAGGGTGATTTGTCATTCAGCAGGAAATTAGTGCCGTAGTTCCTGAGCACTCCGCCAAGAAAAGCGCTGCATCCGGTAGTGCCGCTGTGAAGCAGATGCGCCGCCATAGATGAAGTGGTGGTTTTTCCATGCGTTCCGGCAAAGCAGAGTCCTTTGCTCATACGGGTTATTTCGCCGAGCAGTTTCGCACGCTTCACAATCTCAAAGCCGTTTTCACGGAACCATTTGAAAAGGGGAAGCGATTCCGGTACCGCAGGTGTATATACCACAAGGGTGGTATCCGGATCGGTGAAGTTCGCGGGAATACTTTCCGGGGTGCCTTCAAACGAGATTGCCACACCTTCCGCCGCCAGAGCGCGGGTAAGATCGGTTTCAACACGGTCATATCCTGCCACTTCATGCCCTTTGGCAAGCAAGTACCTTTCCAATGCCGCCATGCCAATGCCTCCGGCACCTATAAAATAAACATTCGGTTTCATGACACTACTGAATAAATTATCTCGGCAATCCGGTCGGCACTGCCCTCTTTTGCAAGAGCGGTGACAGCATCGCTGAGTGACTTGAGTTTCTCATTGTCGGTAATTAACGCGCAAACTTCCCTGCCAAGCTGTGCCGGCGCATCCGCATCAAGAATCATCACAGCCGCGCCGCGTGACGTGAGCGATTCGGCATTTTTGCGCTGATGGTCCTCCGCAACATTCGGAGAAGGGATGAGAATAGCCGGTTTGCCAAGCAGTTCAAGCTCGGAAATAGTTCCGGCACCCGCCCTCGCCACAACTAAATCCGCAGCACGGTATGCTGTCGCCATATCGGCGATAAAAGGCATAGCCTTGACGAGAGGGTAAGGCTTTGCAACTTCCGCGCAGTGCTCCGCATAAAGCTTGCCGGTCTGCCAGAGCACCTGAATGCCGGCATCTTCAAATTGCTTCAGCGCCGCCTCGACGCTATTGTTTATCGTTCTTGCACCAAGGCTTCCTCCGGTAACAAAGAGCAGAGGCTTAGACGGGTCGAAACCAAGAGCCTCGCACGCCTCCTCCTTTGATAATTTACACTCCATAAGCGCCTGACGCACCGGATTGCCAGTCAACACAATCGTCTCCGCAGGGAAGAAACGCTCCATTCCGGGATATGCGGTACATATAGCCTTAGCCTTACTTGCAAGCATCTTGTTGGTAACTCCCGCATAGGAATTCTGTTCCTGAAGCACAGTCGGTATACCCTGTTTCTGCGCCTGTTTAAGCACCGGACCGCTGGCATATCCTCCCACTCCCACAGCTACATCAGGGCGGAAATTGCGCACAATGCTCTTAGCTTTCGCCAGACTGCGCGCCAGTTTGACAAGCACCCCGGCATTACGCCACAGACGCTTGCGGTCAAAACCTGCGACCGGCAGACCGACTATTTCATAGCCTGCGGCGGGTACTTTCTCCATTTCCATGCGGTTCTGTGCCCCAACAAACAGGATTTCAGTTTTGGGATTTACCCGTTTTAGCGCGTCGGCAATAGAGAGAGCCGGGAATATGTGCCCTCCTGTTCCTCCTCCGCTGATAAGTACCCTAAGTGGTCTGGGTGAATCAATATGCATATCTTAATAATTATAGCTGTGTGGGGTTTGCTGCACGAAGTTCCTCGGGCAGAGCATTTATTTCATCATTTATATCCTTACGCTTCTCATGGTTGCGGACAGCATGGCGGCTCACACTGAGCATCACGCCGAGGGCTATGGATGTTATGAGAATCGAGGTTCCTCCTTTTGATATAAGCGGCAAGGGCTGTCCGCTTACAGGGAAGAAACCGGTGACAATAGCCATGTGGAAAAGCGCCTGAAATGCAATCATAACCGCCATACCCATGACCAGCAGCGCGGGAAAGACTCGGGAACATTTCGCCGATATAGCACTTGCCCTTCCGAGCAGAAGCAGATAAGCGGCAAGGACAAACAAGCCTCCAATCAATCCCATATCCTCAACTATAATCGAATAGATGAAGTCAGAGAATGCGAGTGGAAGACGTGCTGTTTCACGTGAGTTGCCGGGGAACACACCGATTACCCCGCCGTTTGCCTGAGCCATATATGAGAACATCTCCTGACGGTTCTTAGCATTGATTTCCTGCTTGTACTTTGGCTCTCCATTGCCGAAATAGCGGTCAATGCGCTCCCTCCATGTCTTGCTTCGGTCGACCCGCTCCACAGTGGTGCCTTGCGGGGTAACCTCATTGTCATCCCCGGACTTGAATATCAACATGAATATTCCGCAACACACCATATATACAAGGAGAACCATTCCCAATTTCTTCCATTCAATACCGCCAATCACCATCATGGATAGGCTGATACCCATGAGCAGAATGGTATTTGTCATACCCTGCTTCAGCAACAGCCCGCTGAAAGCCATGATTATGATTGCGGACCATATCACGCCTATATTTTTCACTCCCCCTTTAATCTGGGTGCGGGACATTATCAGGGCGATAATCAGAGCGGCAGAAAGCTTCAGGAACTCCGAAGGCTGAATGGTGACACCGCAGATGCTGAAACTGCGGCGTGCCCCGTTGACAATCTCCCCGAAAAACATGACATAGCACATCATGACCACGCTTATGAGCGCGAATGCCGGGATAAAGGGGATGAATTTGCGGTAATGCACCCGCTGGATTAGCAGGATGATGCCACACCCCGCGCCGAGCATGAATATGTGGCGTACAACGGGACCGTAAACACCCATTGAGGATGAGGCGACTTCACGCGATGACGCGCTATATAGCTCGATTACAGATATTATGCACAGGAAAATATAAATGCCCCAGATGTATTTGTCTGATTTCGGCTGCTCTACCGCTTCTTTTGAAGCGGCAGATACGGAGGCTGCCTCTACCGGTGCTGCTGTTGTGGAGAATGATTCCATTTTATATTACTGTTTTCAATTATATTCAAAGTGCATTTACCGCATCCTTAAACTGCCTGCCCCTATCCTCGTAGCTGCTGAAAAGGTCAAAGCTCGCACAGCAGGGGGAGAGAAGCACGGTGTCACCGCTGACAGCTATCTCAGCGCATTGCTTCACAGCCTCTTCAAGGGAATGGGTTGAAACGAGCTGCGGAACCTTGCCGGCAAAGAATTTTTCAAGCTTGGTGTTATCCTTGCCCATGCACACGATTGCTTTCACTTTTTCCTTTACCAACGGCTCAATTTCAGAATAATCGTTGCCTTTGTCCTTGCCTCCGAGAATAAGTACGGTATTTTCAGGCATGCTTTCAAGGGCATACCAGCATGAGTTCACATTTGTGGCTTTAGAATCATTGATGTAGCGCACGCCATTCACCTCCCTGACAAACTCAAGACGGTGTTCCACCCCCTCGAAATCGGAAAGGGCACGGCGGATATCCTCTTTCTTGATGTCAAGCAGGCAAGCTGAAAGCCCTGCCGCCATGGAATTGTACAGATTGTGGAGCCCATTCAGCGAAAGGTCAGCGCGCGGCATACGCATAGACGTATCCGGGGTGATGAATACCAAAGAATCATCTTCGTCTACAAACGCATGGGTATTTTCCTCGCGATGTTCAGCAAATGGAAAAAGTTGTGCCTCGGTGACAATCTGCTTCATCTGCGACTGAATCACAGGATCATCCTGCCAGTAGATGAAAGCATCGCGTGGAGTAAGGTTCTGGATGATACGGAATTTCGCCTTGATGTAGTTTTCCATCTTGTAGTCGTAGCGGTCAAGATGATCCGGAGTGATATTCAGGAGTACCGCAACATTAGCCTTGAATTCATACATATTCTCAAGCTGGAAACTGGAGAGCTCAATCACATATACGTCATGGTGCTCCCTTGCCACCTGAAGCGCAAGGCTCTTGCCGACATTTCCTGCAAGGCCGACATTCAAACCGGCATCGCGGAGAATGTGGTATGTGAGGAGCGTTGTCGTGGTCTTACCGTTACTACCGGTGATGCAAACCATCTTCGCATCGGTATATCGTCCGGCAAACTCAATCTCAGAGATAACCGGTATCCCTTTTTCTGCAATCGCCTGCATGACCGGCACTGTAGGAGGTATCCCCGGGCTTTTCACAACCTCGTCAGCAGCGAGGATGCGCTCCATGGTGTGCTTGCCCTGCTCCCATTCGATTCCTTCAGCATCAAGAATCTCGCGGTATTTCTGAGAGATATTACCGGAATCAGACAGAAACACTTCCATTCCTTTCTCTTTGCCGAGTATAGCGGCTCCGACACCGCTTTCTCCTCCTCCGAGCACCACAAGTCTACGGATTTCGCCTGTATTCATATCGTTTGCCATAATTATCTGATTTTAAGGGTTACAAAGGTGACAGCCGCGAGGAAAATAGCGATAATCCAGAAACGGGTCACTATTTTTGATTCCGGAACAGCCCTGAGTGGTGCCTGAATCAGCGCTTCAATGCCGCTGTTGCCCGGTTTTTGGAAATGATGATGCAGCGGAGTCATCTTGAATATTCGTTTGCCTGCACCGGTACGTTTCTTGGTGTACTTGAAGTATGCGACCTGAACCATAACGCTCAAGTCCTCCACAAAGAATATCGCGCAGAGGATGGGAATCAGCAGCTCCTTCCTGATAAGGATTGCAAACACGGCAATTATACCTCCTATGGTAAGGCTGCCGGTGTCGCCCATGAATACCTGTGCCGGAAAAGCGTTGTACCACAAGAAACCGACAAGTGCTCCGATGAATGCCGCCATGAACACCACAAGTTCCGAGCTGCCCGGTATATACATTATATTAAGGTAAGAGGAATATATGATATTGCCTCCGAGATATGCCATAATAGCAAGGGCTACACCGATTATAGCGGAGACTCCGGTGCACAGACCGTCGAGACCGTCAGTGAGGTTAGCGCCGTTTGAGGTAGCACTGATAGCGAGGATTGTCACGATAACAAAGAGAATCCATCCCCCGGTAGCGGCACCCTTTCCCATCCATTTTGTTAGATAGGAGTAGTCGAAGTTATTATTTTTTACAAATGGAATTGTTGTCTGAGGGCTCTTCACATCCTCAGCCTTGTAGGAAATCACTGTTTCGGAATGCTCCACATCCACTGTCTCCACATTCTCACGCATGACAATATCGGGGCTGAGGCACATGGTAAGACCGACAATGAGACCAAGACCTACCTGACCTACGATTTTGAACTTTCCGCTCATGCCGTCCTTGTTATGGCGCTTCATCTTGAGCCAGTCATCCATGAAGCCGAGTGTCCCGAGCCATATTGTGGAGATAATCATAAGCAGCATATATATGCTTGTGAGGTCGCCGAACAGCAGGCATGGCACAAGAATGGAGATAATGATTATGACTCCTCCCATTGTGGGGGTGCCTTTTTTCTGCATCTGTCCCTCAAGACCAAGGTCACGGATAATCTCGCCGACCTGCATCAGCTGCAGACGGTCGATAATCTTTCTGCCGAATACGAGCGCGATGAAAAGCGACAGCATCAACGCCGCGCCGGAACGGAAAGTGATGTAGTCCATCAACCTCGCTCCCGGTATTCCCAAATCTTCAAGATAATTGAACAAGTAGTAAAGCATGGTTCAAATAAATGGATTATAATTTTGACAGCACTTCGGCAACAACCTCACGGTCATCGAAGTGATGTTTCACACCTTTTATCTCCTGGTAATCTTCATGTCCTTTGCCTGCAATCAGGATAACGTCGCCGGGAGCGGCAAGCATGGCTGCAGTGCGTATAGCCTCGCGGCGGTCCACAATGCTGAGGGTGGTTTTGCGGGTATTGTCATCAAGACCCGCTTCCATGTCGGCAAGGATATCGGCAGGCTCTTCATCGCGCGGATTGTCCGAGGTGAGGATGAGCTTGTCGCTACGCATTGCCGCCTCCTTAGCCATGATAGGACGTTTGCCCTTATCGCGGTTTCCTCCTGCACCTACCACAGTGATTATATTATTTTTATTGCCAACCACCTCACGGATAGCGGTGAGTACATTTACCACGGCATCAGGGGTGTGGGCGTAGTCGACAACAGCAGTGATGCCGTTTGCCGAGCGGAAAGTCTGGAATCGCCCTGCAACCGGTACAAGGCGGCTCATGTCAGTGAGCACCTTTTCCGGGTCGAAGCCGAGCAGGATTGCCGCGCCATACACTGCGGTAAGGTTATATGCATTATATCTTCCTGTAAAAAGCACCTCGACTTCATGTCCGTTGAAGCTCATGAGAGTGCCGTCTATGCGGCTCTCTATAATGCGCCCTGCGAAATCGGCAATCTGGCGTACCGAATAGGAGTATTTGCTTGCCATGGTGTTCTGGAGCATAACTTCACCTACCTTGTCATCAATATTTGTGAGGGCGAAAGCATCTTTAGGCAGAATGTCAAAAAACGACTTCTTAGCATTGAGGTACGCATCCACTGTCTTATGGTAGTCAAGGTGGTCACGGGTGAGGTTTGTAAACACACCTCCTGCAAAGTGCAGTCCGGAGATACGATGCTGATGCGCGGCGTGCGAGCTCACTTCCATAGCGGCATAGGTACATCCTGCATCAACCATGCGCGCCAGCAGGCTGTTCAGGGTAAGCGGGTCCGGAGTAGTCTGCGCGGCAGGCACAGCTTCGTTTTCAATATAGTTGCACACGGTTGAAAGCAATCCGGCCTTATGACCGTTAAGCCGCGCCATTTCATATATAAGTGTGGCAGTGGTTGTTTTACCGTTGGTCCCGGTTACTCCCACAAGTTTAAGTTTGCGGGACGGGTCACCATACCAGCGTGACGCGAGGAATCCAAGCGCAACAGCCGAATTTGACACCTTAATATAAGTAACATCCGATTCAAGCCTCTCCGGCAGTTCCTCGCACACAATCGCAGCAGCCCCTCCGACAATGACAATGGGAATAAACTGATGACCGTCCACAACTGTGCCTCTGACGGCAACAAAGAGAGAGCCCAGCTTTATTTTGCGGGAATCGCTCTCAACAGATGTTATCTCGATGTCCTTGTTTCCTATAATCTCTTCTATGGAGATTGCCGAAAGAAGTGCGCTTAATGGTTTCATAACGCGAGGTATTTTATTTCTGGTTTTTATTATTCTTTTAATGAAAGGGTTACTCTTGCGCCGCGTGCAATATCCGCTCCAGCGGCAGGACTCTGTGCCGCAACATAGCCGGAGCCTTTGAAATGGACATTATATCCTGCATTTTCAAGAGTGGCGATAGCATCACGCAGACCGAATCCTACCACTGCCGGCACCCCTTTGCCGGAAGCTGAGGGGCGTTGCATGCTGCGGTGCTGTCCGTTTGAAGTTATCTGTTTGCCCACATTACGGCTTTTATCCGCATGGGCGGTTGCATAGAGCACCGGCGGGTCGTTTTTCGCAGGCTCGGCGCGGTAGTCGGAGCTATTGTCAAGCATTCCGCGTGAATACAGCTTCATCGCAATATTTTTCATTACCTCTCCGCTTGTACTTGCCGCTCCCATAGCATTCTGCTTGGGGTTGCAGGTGAGGACAATACAGGAATATTTCGGTTTTTCCGCAGGGAAGAAGCCGCAGAAAGCGAGACGCTTTTTAGCAGTGTTGTACACACCGCCTTCAATCATATAGCAGGTACCGGTTTTGCCGGCAATCTTTACATAATCGTTTCTCAAACGCTTGCCTGTGCCATGCTCGCCCCATACCACATTGGTGAGCATAGTCCTCATCTTTTCCGCATTTGCCTCGCTGCATATACGGTCACGGATGTATGTTACCGGAAGTATGGAATCCACATCTTCACTCGTCAGGCGCGAAACAAGGCGGGGACGCACATATTTGCCGTTGTTAGCGATTGCATTGTAAACCGACAATGTGTACAGTGGCGGTATTTCGGTCGCATAGCCGTAGCACTGGCGGGAAAGGGCGATTCTGCCACCGCGGTTATTGGGCACGCTGTCAACCCTCGGCACAGTTTCGCCGGCAATGCCGGTGTGCATAGGTTCAAGGAATCCAATCTCTTTCAGGCGGGAATAGAATCCACCCGGATTAGCGTCATACTTACGGGTGATGATTTTAGTCATGCCGATATTGCTTGACCGCTCGATTACCTCCTTGACTGTGAGTGAAGGCACTCCATGCGAGTCGGTTATAGGTGAACCGCCTGCATAGGGGTATCTGAATCCGGTGGAAAGCACCTCGTCAAGGTTGCTGACTATGCCGTCCTCCAGGGCAATCATCATTGATATTGTTTTCACAACCGAACCGGGTTCAAAACCGAGCACCGCCCTGTTCATTCCCTCGATATAATTGTCAGCGTTAGGATTTTTCTCAAGATTGGAGATAGCCTTTATATCTCCGGTCTCCACATCCATAAGAACAGCAACTCCCCAGTCGGCATTGCAGTAGGTGAGGACATCGTTCAGTTCATTCTCCACTATGTCCTGCATCTTTATATCAATGGTAGTCGTGATATTGAATCCCGGAATAGCTGGTACATCTGTCCAATTGACAATTCCCTTGGTGAGAGGCACTTTCTTTGATAGGCCGGTTTTGCCGTAAAGCAAAGTGTCGAGAGCCTTTTCAAGACCGGATATGCCATGAACCTCCTTGCATTGCGCGGTTGCGCCCACGCCGCCGATGCTTCGGCGCGCCATATCACCGTAAGGGTTCACGCGGCGCATTTTCCCTTCCACCGATATGCCGTTTCGGTTACGGTTTTTAATTGAAAAAAACGGGAATGTGCGCAGACGCTTATAGTCAGCATAACTTATATTGTCAATAAGACGATATGCCCTCGGACGCTCCGCTTTGGGTTTCACCAACGGCGCGGAAAGGTGCTTTTTCCACTGAGCGGCGTTGCGCATAGGAAAATAATATGCCATGCTGTCCGCTATGGTGTCAAGTGCATTGCGGTATTTCTCTTCCATGAACCTCTCGCAGCGGAAATCTATTCTCACAGTGTAGTAGCGAAGGTTTGCGGCGAGTATGCTACCGTCTGCGGCAAGGATATTGCCTCGGGCGGGCAGAATGGTATCATTTCGCGACAATTCCTTGTTTGCCTTGGCATTCCACTCCCCGGCAGATATTACCGTAGTATCCACGAGCTTGTATATGACACCGGTCGCCACAAACAGGATGAGCGCGGTGATAAGTCCGTAGCGGTATAATATGTGCTTTTTATTAGTTTTTTTCTTCATCTTTTTTCCAGTTTAAAAGGCGGTCTGTCCTGCACATGCAGATTTAGCCCGAGCGAGTCAATAAGCCCCTGCATCGACGACTCCCTGGTGCTGCTCATGTATGCGCTCCTCACCCTGAGCCGTTCGGTCTTGACAATTTCCAGCTCTGTTTCGAGTCGTCTAATCTCCTCCATCTTTGTCTGGCAATTGTATTTATTTGTAATATAAATCATTATCACCATAATGCCAGCGAAAACCGTAAGCCAGTTATGAGCGAAGAAATCACTGCTAATCACCTGACCGTTGCGAATCCTGCCGAAAAAGCCCGGATTGTCATTGTCCTTTTTCCTTTTTTTTGCTGCCATCAGTCACAAATAAACGGTTAGGTATTCATTTGCCGGTTCTCACCGCAACCCTGAGTTTGGCGCTGCGTGAGCGTGGATTCCGTTCAATCTCATCATCGGCGGGCACAATCGGCTTTGAGCCAAGCATTTTGAACGGAGCTTCACTCCGGCCGAAAATATCACGGTTGTCCTTACCTTCCACATTGCCGCTGCGCATGAAATTCTTCACCATGCGATCCTCAAGCGAATGGTAGGTGATTATTGCAAGGCGTCCTCCAGGGCGGATAACACGCGCCGTCTGCTCCAGAAATGAGCGCAATGCGTCAAGCTCGCCGTTTACCTCAATGCGGATTGCCTGAAAAATCATGGCAAGCTCTTTCTTCTCCTGACGGGGATTTACAAAAGGCTTTACTATTTGGAGGAAGCGCTCTACTGTTTCTATCGGAGCCCGCCGAACCTCTTTTACAATTTCAGCCGCAATCTTTCGTGCTGATTTTATCTCTCCGTAAAGGTAAAGGGTATCGGCAATCTTCTCCTCGGTTGCTGTATTCAGAAACTGCGCCGCACTCATTGACGCCTTGCGGTTCATGCGCATATCAAGCGGTCCGCTCCAGCGGAAAGAGAAACCGCGGTCGGCATCATCAAAATGGTGGAAGGAAACACCTAAGTCTGCAAGCACGCCGTCAACACCATCTACCTTATAGTAGCGCATGAAATTTGAAAGATAGCGGAAATTGGAGTACACAATTGTAAACCGGCTATCCTCAAATGCCCTCTGAACAGCATCTTCATCCTGATCGAATGAATAAAGATGCCCCTGAGCATCAAGTTGTTCCACTATTGCCCGCGAATGTCCGCCCCCACCGAATGTCGCATCAACATACACACCACCGGGCTTGATATCAAGCGCGTCGAGGCATTGAGGCAACAGTGCGGGAATATGGTAGACTTCTTCTTGCATTGCAGGCAAATAAGGGTTATTAGACAATGTGGATTTTTGACGATGTAAAGTTAGTGAATTTTACGGATGATTTACATAATTAAATTCCAAAAAAATTCACATGTTAATAACTCATTTTTTACTTCATCAGGCTTACCATTGACAATCAACACAATAACACTCATACACCCTGCACCATCCGTTTGCAAATGTAAATTTAATCAAATTCCTCCCTACTATTTTGCATTTAGGGCACAAAACCGCTAACTTAGCCGGATAAATAACCATTTTTGCATAAAAAAACCATAACCTTATAATTATTAATGGCAAAAGTTATAATTATCGGAGCCGGGGGCGTTGGCACCGTTGTGGCATATAAATGCGCACAGAACCCGGAAGTGTTCAGCGAAATCGTACTCGCTTCACGCACAAAAAGCAAATGTGATGCCATTGCCAAGGCAATCGGCAGTCCGCGTATCACAACTGACAGCGTTGATGCTGACAGCGTCGAGCAGCTTGTTGAGCTTTTCAACCGCCACAAACCCGAGATAGTAATCAATGTGGCACTCCCCTATCAGGACCTCACCATAATGGAGGCTTGCCTTGCGTGCGGAGTCAACTACCTTGATACCGCCAACTACGAGCCAAAGGATGTAGCACATTTTGAATACTCCTGGCAATGGGCTTACCGTGAGAAATTTGAAAAGGCAGGTCTCAGTGCAATACTTGGTTGCGGATTCGACCCCGGAGTGTCCGGAGTGTTCACTGCATACGCAGCAAAGCATTATTTCAGCGAAATGGAAACCCTTGACATTGTTGACTGCAATGCGGGTGACCATGGAAAAGCTTTCGCAACCAACTTCAATCCGGAAATCAATATCCGCGAAATCACTCAGAACGGCAGATACTGGCAGGAAGGGGAATGGATTACAACTGGCCCGCTGGAAATCCACAAAACCCTCACCTACCCAAATATCGGCGGCAGGGAATCATACCTCCTCTACCATGAGGAGCTGGAAAGCCTTGTGCAAAATTTCCCTACAATCAAACGCGCCCGCTTCTGGATGACATTCGGACAGGAATACCTCACTCATCTGCGTGTTATCCAGAATATCGGCATGGCTCGCATTGACGAGGTGGACTACAACGGCACGAAAATCGTGCCCCTGCAGTTTCTCAAAGCTGTGCTTCCAAACCCGCAGGACCTCGGTGAAAACTACCACGGTGAAACATCAATCGGATGCCGCATAGCCGGACTCGGCAAGGACGGCAAACCCATGACCTATTATATCTACAACAATTGCAGCCATGAGGAAGCATATAAAGAAACCGGCATGCAGGCGGTGAGCTACACCACCGGCGTACCGGCTATGATTGGAGCCATGATGTTCCTCACCGGCAAATGGAAAAAGCCGGGAGTCCACAATGTCGAGGAATTTGATCCGGATCCGTTCATGGAACAACTTCCGGTTCAGGGACTCCCCTGGCATGAGGTTATCAACGGGGACTTGGAGCTGTAAGCCCCTTCAAAGTTCTTTCAAGATAAGGAGTAGGAGACAACTCGAAGGCGCGGCGCAGATATTCTGCGCCCGCTTTTTTATCACCCTTGGCAAGGGCGGCATTCCCGAGATAAAGCAGAGCCTTTACATTGTCCGGTTTCGCCGCAAGAACTTTGCGATAAACATCTTCCGCCGCGGCAAGATTATTTGAATCGAGGTACCCCTGAGCCATGTCGCACATATACCCGATGTCATCCGGCATACCGCTCAGCATAAGCTGCGCATACTTCACAGCTTCCGGTCCGTTGTGGCGGAAAAGGAAATACTTGAGCAATCCTGCGCTTGCAACCCTTTTCAGCCAAGGCTCGTATGAAGTTACATTTTCAAGATATTTCTCAAAAATATCCGCCTTGCCAAGCATTATAGACTCCCGGGCAATACCATTGAACAATGAGTCAACGCCTATCCGGTGCGCGAAAGCCGCCTCCGTCAATCGCTTCTGAGCCGGAGCATCACCTGCAATCCCCGCCACAGCAATCGCTCTGGCATAAGTGGCGCACGCTTTCGGACGCTGGTCAAGCATCATGTAATACATCGCGAGGGCGCTCCGCCACTCCTTCTGCGCATAAAAGCGAGAAGCCTTCGCGGCTACGGAGTCATACGGTGTTTCCGCATAACCCCGCAACGCGTAGGCTGCTACAAAAATCGATAGTAATAAAATTCTTCTTAACATCTTAGTTCACAATTGATAACTGCGTCTACCAGATACAGTGCCCTGATTTCATCGCGGTTAACAATCATGTCGTCATAGGCGGGATTGGCGCTCACAAGCCTCACCTTATCCTCACTGTCTGCCTTCCGCAGATATTTAACCAGGCGGTAGTCGTCCATCACTATAACGTATATCTGCCCCCAAAAGATGTTGCGGTTGTCATTTTGTGGGTTAATTGCAAGATATCCGCCGGGTGTGATTACCGGCATCATGCTGTCACCGCTCACTTTGACGATAACATCATTACGCTTGAGCCTCGGCATGCTTATATGGCCGATAATGCGGTCATCGGTAAACATCTGGGAGAGTTCCTCAGTGCCGGCAACAACATCTACATCATAAATAGGCACTGCCACCGGAAGAGCGGAAGAGGGGCGCATAGGATCGAAATCCGCCATCCCCGCTTTGCCGAAAGGCACATCGGTGCCATCCTTAAGCCATCTTTTCGACACACCCAGATTAACTACAATCTTGTTAAGGAGACCTTCGGTAATCTTGAGCTTGCCATTCATGTGTTTTGACATATTTGTGGGGTCAAGCCCGATACGGCGGGCAAATTCACCCTGGGTAACACCCATTTTGCGGATAAGGAACTTGATTCGGTCGATAGGGGTTACGGCATTGGTAAAATCGGTTGAGTCTTTTTGCATAGTTTTGGTTATAGGAGTGATATTATATTTTACAAAGATAATGCCTTTTAGGTTCACTACCAATAAACTTGGGCGATATTACACGGATTTATGCTTTTTTAATGCGCAACAGCGATAAGATAATCATTGAAATCGTAGAAAGCTATGGTTTTCCAACCATGCCCCGGCACAAATGCGCGGCAATCCTCCACGTTTATATCATGCACGGTAATCCCGTCCACTCCTCCGGCTTTGAAAGCGGCTTCTTTGGCAGTCCATGCGTGCAGCAAGGTTTCAGCGACATCATCATCGCGCATGAATTTATGCCGTATCCTTTCCAGCTGCGTCCGGGGAGCTTCAATATCGACACCTACAGGTGCATCGCTGACAGCGATAACCGCATACCCCGCACCGTGGCTTATAGATATGTGCTTATCGGAACCGGCAATAAATGGTGCGCCATTTTCTTTGTGGCATAAGGCTGAATCGCCAAAAAGCTCTTTAACCATTGCAGCTACCGCCTCCCTTTCCCCATCACGTCCCCGGGAGGACAATGCCTGAATATACACATTATATATATGCGAGGATGCAATCAGCTTCATTTCACCGCAAATGAGTGTCTGATATCCCTCACAACGGAGCGCACAACTGGAGCTACAGAATCCGGCAATATCTCCAGAGAATTGAACCTGAAAGTACCGGTGATTATATAGCCGTCACCTAACGCCATGAATTGCACCGGCGTAGGAGTGAATCCTGGCTCATGAAACAAAAGCACCCTGAATACCGAGTCTGCGCTCAGAAATTCCTCTTGTGTCGTTTTAGCCTCTCCCATATTCATAATCATACGTTCAATCCTTGATCTTACCATTTCATCCTCAAACGAAGATAGAACAGGGACAGCCGAAAGATGCATGACGGCATTGTATTTCGGATAACGGACATCCCACCACTCATTGCCGTGACCTTCGACATGTTTTGTAACCGTGCCGGAATTTACCTCGAATTTTATAGGGAAACCGGGCAATGCCTTGTAAACCGAGTCATAAATTTCAATACGTGGAAGGGCATTGGGGCGGGGCACGCTCTTTTCACGCCGCGAACAGGAGCATGCCGCGAACATGACAACCAGTATAAGCAGAAAATTTTTCACTTTGCCGATTCCTGAATTTCCGGCATCACTTTAACCCTGACGCTTGCTATGCGGTGACCGTTTATGTCAAGAATAAGGAAACGGCAACGCCCGTACACCAGCGGTTCTTTCTCCTTTGGGAAATCACCTTTTATGGCAAGCAGCATTCCCGCAAGGGTCTCGCAGTCCTCCGCCACCTCCTTGTAATCATCTTCATCGAGTCCGGTCACACGGAAGAAGTCGCCAAGGAGAGTCTTACCCTCAAACACATAAGTATCATCAGGCAATTTCTTGTATGTTTTCTCCTCGTCATCGTATTCGTCATTGATGTCACCAACAATCTCCTCAAGGACATCCTCCATAGTCACGATACCCTGCGTGCCGCCGAATTCATCTACCACAATAGCCATATGTATCCTCCTGCGGCGGAAATCCTCCAGAAGGTCATCTATCATGCGGCTTTCCGGCACAAAATAAGGTTTGCGGAGTAGTTTGCGCCAGTCGAAATCAGGTTTCGCCTTGCCGATATAAGGCAAAAGGTCGCGGGAATACAGCACCCCCTGGATATTGTCCTGCGAACCGTCACACACAGGCAGACGGCTGTATCCGGTGTCAATGACAACAGTCATCACCTCATCAAAGGTGTCCGCCACATCAATTGTTGTCATATCCACACGCGGAGTCATCACCTCGCTCGCAGTAGTGTCACCGAATTTAAGGATACCTTCAAGCATCTCCTTGTCATCTCCTGCCTGCACATCGGTGATGGCAAGCGCCTGAGTAAGGTCATCCGCAGTCACATCATCATCCTTCTTTGTCACTACCTTGTTGACGATAGTGGTGCTCCTCTCAAGCATGGAGGATACAGGGCGGAGCAGACCCATCATTACCCGGACGCCTGACACAGCGAAGCGCACCCAACGCATATTGTCACTGTTTGCGACAAGCTTGGGAAGTATTTCACCAAAAAGCAGGATAAGGAAAGTAAGGATAACTGTCTGGAGTATGAAACTGAGAACGGGGCTCATCTCCTCAAACACCGGACCAAGCGCATAGTTACACAGCACCACTATGGTCACATTTACAAGATTGTTTGCAATCAGGATTGTCGCGAGAAGACGTTCCGGCTTCCTCACCAGATTCAGTATGCTCTCACCGTTCTTGCTCTCCTCCAACTCATCAAGCTGAGCCTCTGACAGAGAAAAAAAAGCTATCTCGCTACCCGACACGAAGCCGGAAATGATAAGCGCCACAAGAGCGCACGCCAAAGCCACTATCTGACCGAGTCCGAATGATTCGGGCAGTGTGACAGACAATGCAGAAAAAATGCCGGCAACACAATCTGCCGCTGGCAAAGGATCAATATCCAATTCTATATATTTTAGTTAAACAATAGAGCGACCCGATAGGTGCCCGTTTTCACACCGCAAAGATAATCAACAACTTCCAATCCGCAATATTTTAATCCCATATAAAAATAAACAGCGCGCGCATCTCACGAAGCGCGCGCCATTGGCTATATTCTAACTCCAATTCTTATTATTCTATATCTTTCTGGCTGCTAAAAACTTAACGGTAGTCTGCGAAACGTGTCTGGAGCTCCTGGCGTGCGAAGAAGATGCGGCTCT